>JAHZKG010000055.1 GCA_022600515.1 Gammaproteobacteria bacterium | reverse complement strand
CGTGCTTATGAACCACTTGTTTCGCAAGCACGCGTCGCTCCGATGGCCGAGTCACTTTTTTTCCAGAACATCCTTAAGAATATCTGATTTTAGACGTTCTTCTGCATACATTTTCTTTAAGCGACTGTTCTCTGCTTCCAACTCTTTCAATCGTGTCATCATCGGAAGCTCCATGCCCCCGTATTTGGCACGCCATTTATAAAAGGTTGCTGAGCTCATGCCATGTTCTCGACAAAGATCAGAAACAGGCATACCCGCTTCCGCTTGCTTTAATATGGACATGATTTGGCTATCACTAAATTTTGATTTTTTCATGCAGAATCTCCTCCGGCATAGGTTACGAGAAAATTCTACTTTTAACATCACTTATTTTTCGGGGGGATTACCTTGGCGAGATGCAGCGTATTCTTCATTTGACTGGAATGTGATAAGTGAGAAAAAAGCATTTTCAGGGATGTTGTAATCTCGCAGGTTGTGTTTGCATTATTTCCATCATTTTATCAGTTACCATTTGACAATAACTCTATTGAATGATAAGGAATTAACCTGAAAAAATTTCAGAGGTCTTGGAATCGTGTTAAGATTTAATTCAATTTATATCGTTGAAGCGATTAGAAATGCCAACTATCATTGAGACAGAACGTTTGATATTGCGCACATGGTGTGATGATGATCTAGAACCTATGTTTAGGATTAATCAAGATCCTAAAGTCATGGAATATTTTTCTGCCCTGGGTAGCAAGGAAGAGACACAAAATCATATTAATCGTATTTGCAAACATCAGGACGAACATGGTTATTCGTTATATGTGGTTGAACTTAAATCCACACACAAGATGATAGGCTTTATTGGTTTACTGCATCGAATAAAAGCAGAATTCAATGTGCCGTTTAACCCGTCAATAGCAATAGGCTGGCGTTTATCTTTAAAACATTGGGGTAAAGGGTTTGCAACTGAAGGTGCTAGCGCTGTTTTAGATTATGCTTTTTGTGTGTTAGGCTTGCCTGAAATTGTATCTTTCACTGTGACTGAGAATAAAAAATCTAGACGTGTGATGGAGAAAATAGGGCTGACTTATAACCCCGATGATGATTTTGATCATCCTAAAGCACCTGATGATAGCCCTTTGAAGCAGCATGTTCTGTATCGGATAACAAAAAAGCAGTATCTTCAATCAAAGAAAGGTAGTTAAGTATACTTATTATTTTGGGAGCATTACTAGGGGTTGGTAAAACGACAGTCTCTAAAGCGTTATCAAGAATGATCTTGCCATGAAATGACGGACACCCTGCTAAGAGAGTAAAATCTACAGCAGAGGTGAAAAATGAATGCTATAAAATCAGAACAAAGAACAGTTAGAAAGAAATACAGCCCCCAATTTAAAGATCTTGCTCTTGAGCGAGCAGAAAAAGAGGGTGTTCCTCAAGTAGCTAAAGATTTAGGACTTGCCGAATCACTTTTATATTCATGGAAAGTGCAGAAGAAAAAAGGTGGTGATTCAATTGAAAATCGGAAGCTACAGCAAGCTGAAGTTTCTCCACTAGCAGAAGAAAATGCTTTCCGAAAGCCGAAGGTCAATTAGTTATAGTGATTTGATTCTTAAGTGAACCATAAGAGAATCCCTACGTGCCGTGGCTTGTCCACGGCATCCAGTCAACATGACTCAATCAACTGGATAACGCGAACAAGTCGCGTTAGGTAAGCACTGGGAATAAGTTATTTAAAAATCAAATGACTGTAGTCGACATCGTGTTGCTTGTATCATGAAATTAAATGGTTGGCGTGCTCAGTTGGCAAAAAAAATCAAGGCAACCACCAACAGTAATCATCGGTTACCCGTCGCACCTAATTTATTAAACCAAGATTTTTCAGCCAAAAAACTGAATGAAAAATGGGTGAGCGACATCACTTATATTTGGACCGGTGAAGGCTGGCTTTATCTTGCTGTTGTGATGGATGTATATTCGCACATGGTTGTTGGATGGGCCATATCCGAGCGTATGACTCCTAAGCTGGTGATTGATGCTTTACAAATGGCCTTATGGCGTCGTAAACCAGCTCGAGGACTGATTGTACACTCAGATCTAGGAAGTCAGTACTGCTCTCATGTTTGCCAGAAGCTTTTGGCCACTCACGGTTTAGTATGTGGCATGAGTAAACACGGCGACTGCTTTGACACTGCTGCCATGGAAAGCTGGAACCATAGTTTCAAAGTTGAGGCAATTCATGGGGAGACATTAGCAACGAGGGCTTTTACAAAAAATGTCGTGTTTGAACATATTGAAATATACTACAATCGAAAACGACTTCACTCGACGATTGGTTATGAAAGCCCAGAGACGTTTGAAGTTAAAATGGTCGCTTAGTGAGGTGTTAACTTTTTCGGGGAAAGATCATTTCAGTCTGTTAATGGAGTGAGGATTCCTATGCAAAATGAAGCGAGCCGCTCGGGAGACTTAATGGCTGTTTATGCTAATGCTGAGCGCGCTTTCAGTGCATTAGGCTGGAAGCCTACTCGTGGTCTAGCGCGCATAGTGGCTGATTTTTGGGTTTAAACGGCGATACGCTCGTCAAAAACAAAACACTCGCCTTCCCAATGAGATTTATCAGCCGTCATTTTATCAATGTAATTTAAAATGCCGCCCTCTAATTGATATACAGCTTCAAAGCCTAAGCTCTGAAAATAAGCCGTTGATTTTTCACAACGAATGCCGCCGGTGCAATAGGTTGCAAGTTTGGTTTGTTTTTTGTTGCTGAGATTTTTTTTAATATACTCTGGAAACTCACGAAACGTTTTAATATCGGGATTGATTGCGTTTTTAAATTTGCCCATCGCGACTTCGTAATCATTACGGGTATCAAGTACCAACACATCCGGATCCTCAAGTAAGGTATTCCATGCTTCGGGAGAAAGGTGTGTCTCGTTTGTTTTAAGTGCCGTAATATCAGGTATGCCTAAGGTGACAATTTCTTCACGCAATTTCACTTTTCTTCGTTCAAATGGCATGGTGTCTGTATATGTTTCTTTGAAATTTAATGAGGAAAAGCGGGTGTCGGCTCTTAGATAATCATAAAATGCATGCATATTATCAGGGGTACCTGCAAAGCCTGCATTAAGGCCTTCTGAGGCTAAAATAAACGTGCCAAGAATATCATGACGTTTCATGGCTTTTAAAAAAATAGATTGCAGTGCATCAAGCTTTTCGAGTGGTGTGAACAAGTAGCATGATGCAACGGTGTAAGCGTGCATGTGTTTTGATCCCATGTATAATAACAAGGCGATAATATAGCATATATTTGTAAGGAACATATTGTGTACAGCATTTTTCGATATCTATCTGGTTTTTTTAGTGCAGAATGGGTCCACAACGTAGCGCTTAACATATTGAAATATATCCCCCGGTTTTTTTTTAAAACGCCGCAAGAAAGTCCTGTTAATCGTATGGGGCTTGTATTCAAGCACCCCGTAGGGCTTGCCGCAGGGTTTGATAAAAATGGGCAATATTTAAATGCGTTAGCAAAGCTTGGATTTTCAAGTATTGAGCTTGGTACGGTGACCCCAAAACCCCAAATAGGTAATCCTAAACCGCGCTTGTTTCGTGTGCCAGCATTACATTCACTGATTAATCGTATGGGATTTAATAACCAAGGCGTCGATGCGCTGGTAGATAATATCAAAAACCATCGATTTGATGGCGTCTTAGGTATTAGTATCGGTCCTAATAAAGAAACGCCTGCCGAGCGTGTCCGCTTAGATTATGAATATTGTTTAAACAAAGTATATGTATATGCAGATTATATAGCAGTCAATATTTCTTCGCCCAATACGCCAGGGCTTCGAGCGTTACATCATAAAAAAGCTTTTTTGGACTTAATACACGCATTATCGACAGCACGTGCTGCTTTAATGGATGAACATGGCCGTTATGTGCCGATTGTCGTGAAAATATCTCCTGATGAGTCCGATGAGGCCATCAAAGGCATGGTACAGGGGTTAATATCGGTTGGTTTAGATGGCATGATTTTAACGAATACAACGTTATCACGGGCAGAACTAAGGGGGCGGCGTGTTGCAAATGAGTTAGGCGGCTTGAGTGGAAAGCCGCTTGCAGCGCGTGCCATGCAATGTTTGAAGGTTGCGAAAGCCGCGGCAGGGGATGATTTAGTACTCATTGCTTCAGGT
Source organism: Gammaproteobacteria bacterium (assembly GCA_022600515.1). Taxonomy (GTDB): domain Bacteria; phylum Pseudomonadota; class Gammaproteobacteria; order Legionellales; family Legionellaceae; genus JAALKW01. The sequence goes on along the minus strand of JAHZKG010000055.1, from coordinate 12,109 downwards.
GGTATTGATACACCAAATGAAGCGAAAGCGCGCTTAGAAGCCGGCGCGTTGTGGGTTCAAGTATATTCAGGGTTCGTATATAAGGGCCCAGGGTTGATAGTACAAATGGTTAAGGCTGTATGCCGGGCTTAGGTTTTGCGTTTTCTTCTTCGGTAAGCATTTTTTCTAGCTCGTCTTTGAGGGCATTTGTAATTGCTGGTCTATCATCGGGCATTTGTCGAATTAAACCCTCAGTGAGTTTGATGCGTTGTTGAAATTTATCATGTGGTGTAGTGATAAGTTGGGTGGCGATATCGCTGCTTTCTTTTCTTTTTTGTACTGCAGAGGATGTAATGGCCTCAAAGAACGTATATTCCGATGCTGGCATATTAAAACTCGCTCTAAATCTGACAGGTAAAAATAAGTATAGACAGGTTTTTAGATTTTTTTAGGAAAAGCTTTGGAAAAGTTGGCCTAATCACACCTTATTCGTGTATAATCCGCGCTTCTTATGGATTTTAAGGCTTTTGTAAAGTTTTAATAAAAATTTAAGGCGTGAGGGTAATTATGTCAACAGAATTAACATTATCGATTATCAAACCAGATGCGATTTCAAAATCAGTGATTGGTAAAATTTACACACAATTTGAAGAAGCAGGACTACAAATTGTGGCAGCTAAAATGCAGCAATTGTCGCGTGAACAAGCAGAAGCGTTTTATGCTGTCCATAAAGAACGGCCATTTTTTGGTGCGTTGGTTGATTTTATGATTTCAGGTCCTGTTATGATACAAGCCTTAGAAGGCGAGAATGCAATTTTGAAGCATCGTGAAATCATGGGTGCGACTAACCCTAAAGAAGCGGCGCCTGGTACAATTCGCGCTAATTTTGCAGACAGTATCGATGCCAATGCGGTACATGGTTCAGATGGTGCTGAAACAGCCGCTGAAGAAATTACCTTCTTTTTCGAACCAAGTGAGCTGTGTCGACGTGCCTGAGCATGACGCCCCAAAGATTAATCTGCTTAATCTAGACGAAAAAGGCCTGCGGGCCTTTTTTGAAACGTTAGGCGAAAAGCCTTATCGTGCAAAACAAATGATGAAGTGGATTCATCAGGAAGGCTGCCTTGATTTTGATGCAATGAGCAATCTGAGTAAAGTCTTGCGAGCAATCTTGCATGAAAAAGCATCGCTTCGAACACCTGAAATTAAAACCTGTCAGACCTCGAGCGATGGCACGCGTAAATGGTTAATGCGTCTGGATTGCGGTAACTCAATTGAAACGGTATTTATTCCTGAGGTGAATCGGGGAACATTGTGTGTATCATCACAAATAGGTTGTGCGCTTAATTGCAGTTTTTGTTCGACAGGAAAACAAGGGTTCAATCGTAACTTAACGGCTGCTGAAATTATTGGTCAGGTATGGCTTGCGGTTCATGCGCTAAAACGTGATGAAGACATGCATCAACAGCGTATTACAAATGTTGTGATGATGGGGATGGGAGAGCCGCTTTTAAATTTTGATGCGGTGGTCTCTGCAATGAATCTTATGATGGATGATTGCGCATATGGCTTATCTAAGCGTCGTGTGACCCTCAGTACATCTGGTATTATTCCAGACATGAAGCGATTGCGTGAACACAGTGAGGTATCACTTGCTGTTTCGCTCCATGCGCCGAATGACGCCTTGCGTAACGAGTTAGTGCCGATTAATAAAAAATATCCCTTGTCTGAATTAATGGATGTGTGCCGTACGTATTTTCAAGATAAACGCGTGGTTACATTTGAATATGTCATGCTAGATGGTGTGAACGACACCCTAAAGCATGCAGACGAACTGGTGCGTTTACTGCATGATGTGCCCGCAAAAGTAAATTTGATTCCGTTTAATCCATTCCCGATGACGCAGTACGCGCGTTCATCACAAAAAGCAATTTTTGCTTTTCGAGATAAATTAATTGCTAAAGGCATTAACACCATGACACGTAAGACGCGTGGCGATGATATTGATGCAGCATGCGGGCAGTTAGCCGGTAAAGTAGACGATAGAACACGCCGTGCTGAACGCTGGAAAACGCTTCATTTTGAGCAGAACAAAAAAGAAGCTTAGCAAGGCTCTATTCAGGTGAGGTGCTTCGCGGTTATAATGCCTCACGTTCTCTTCTTTTGGAGTATATAAATGAACACCACGTTAACGTTAGGTCCAGATGAAGTGCCTTTGAGTGATAAACCGGGCGCAACCCTTGCGGCACTACGAGAAAAAGCAGGACATAGTGCTGAGTATGTGGCAAGCAAATTGCATTTACGTGTTCGAGTGATTGAGCTACTAGAAGCGGATGCTTATGATGAAATGCCCGAGCCGGTTTTTATTAAAGGCTATGTACGTGCTTATGCAAATTTATTAGAAATTGATTCAGCGCCGCTTTTGGCGTTATTCCATGCCTGTTATCGTGAGGAAGAGTCAATGTCTGAGCGTACGCTATGGCAAAGTCGAAAACAAACCAACCCGACAGAACATTGGTTTCGCTTGGGCACTGGCTTTTTTGCTGTGATTGTTTTAATTGCAGTTTTAGGATGGTGGATTCAGCATAAAGATGTTGAAAGTTTGTTTTCTGAGCATGTGAAAGGCGCTGACATCAGTGCGTTAGCATCAGAGACCAATATACGATTAACTGACTTATCTAATATGCGCTCGCTATTGTCATCAAAACAAGAACTACCGCCTACGGGATTTAAAGATGAGTGAACGAATTCAAGCCATTCGTGGCATGAATGATGTTTTGCCAGAAACAAGTTATGGCTGGCATGTTTTAGAGCGTACTTTCTCAGATTGTGCAGCAGCTTATGGATATCGTGAGCTTCGAACCCCCACCCTTGAAAATACGGCTTTATTTAAGCGTTCAATCGGCGAAGTGACTGATATTGTCGAAAAAGAGATGTATACGTTTTTAGATAGAAATGGCGAGAGTTTAACCTTGAGACCTGAAGGTACTGCAAGTTGTGTTCGTGCTTGCCTTGAGCATGGTTTGCTTCGAGAGGGCGTTCAAAAGCTGTGGTATTTGGGCCCAATGTTCCGTTATGAAAAGCCTCAAAAAGGACGTTATCGTCAATTTTACCAGTTAGGACTTGAAGTATTTGGTGATGCAGGCGTGGGTATAGAGCTTGAGATGATCGCCTTTTCATTGCGCTATTGGAAAAAACTAGGGTTGGCCGACGTCTTATCTTTACAAATTAATACACTCGGTACAACAGACGAGCGTCGCGTTTATCGTGAGCATTTGGTTGCGTATTTCACGACACATGAAGATAAATTAGACGAAGACAGTAAAAAACGCCTGACACGTAATCCATTACGTATTCTCGACAGTAAAAATCATGACATGCAGGCGTTAATTAATGATGCGCCGCAATTAATCGATAGTTTAACCGATGAGAGTCGAGCGCGTTTTGAGCTGTTTTGTAAAGGCCTTGATGCACTCAATATAACGTATGAAATAAATCCGCGTTTGGTTCGAGGGTTAGATTATTATGAACATACGGTGTTTGAGTGGGTGACATCTGAGCTCGGAAGTCAAGCAACCGTGTGTGCCGGTGGACGGTTTGATAAATTAGTTGAGCAGCTGGGTGGCGCATCGGTTCCTGGTGTGGGTTTTGCGATGGGGCTTGAACGCTTATTATTATTGATGGACACACGCAATCGATCAAAGCTACAGGCCCCGGCTTTAACAGCTTATATAATGGCTGTGGATGAACATGCATTAGTCAGCGCGATTCAGTTGGCAGAAACCATTCGTGACGCGATGCCTAAGTGGCGTGTGTTGGTTCATACAACCGGTGGACGCTTTAAAACGCAATTTAAAAAAGCGGATAAGAGTGGCGCGCGACTGGCTTTGATTTTAGGTGAAGAAGAATTACTGAATCAAACCGTCAGCATGAAAGACTTAAGAGAGAAAAAAGAACAGCAAAGCGTTCCAATAGCAGATATTATATCTGCAATGAAATCATATTGCCTGGATGAAGCATAAAGGAGAGTTAAGTGTCTATTTATATGACAGAAGACGAGCAGTTAGAGGCAATTAAAGACTGGTGGAAACGTAATCAGCGCTGGATTACAATGCTTGTATCAGGCGCTTTGTTATTGGTTGCAGGGTATCGCTATTGGGCCTGGCATACAGACAAAGTCCAGCATGAAGCCTCACAAGCATATGAGCAATTAATGGTTGCCTCTTCAAATCAAGAAGCGCATGCCATTGAGGCCTATGCAAAAGCAATTGTTAAAGAATACCCTAAAACTGTTTATGGGGATGCAGCACGTTTAATGCTTGCCAAACACTGGGTAACGCAGAAAAAATTGGATGATGCGGTGCGTGAGCTTGAGCAAGTTGTATTACATGCTAAAATGCCGGCGTTAAAGCAAGTTGCACGTATTCGTTTGGCTCGGTTATGGATTGCCGAAAAAACGTATGATAAAGCATTAAATTATTTGGAACAAACGGATAGTTTAATTTATAAACCACTCGTCGATGAATTAAAAGGTGATGTATATGCCGCAACGGGACGTTATGAAGCTGCTGAAGCATTGTATAGAGAAGCACGTGAAGAAGTGAAGTTGCGTGGTGTAGGTAACGTGTTTTTAGAAATGAAAACCAATGAGTTGGCAACATTAACAGGTGCCGCTCATTCGGCTTAAACTAAAGAAGGAATTAGGGTTTATGGCTCGATGGCTAGTATTATTTTTTTTGGTGGGTTTGCAAAGTTGTTCAACAATAGATGATTATTGGTTGGGTAAAGACAATAGCCCGATACCAGGCTTGTTAGCGCCGATTACATCTAAAGCAACATGGACGCCTTGTTGGACCGTTGCGCTTGATAAGACAAAAGCAAAAGAAACGTATCTTCATTTGAAACCAGCTTTGGATGGCCAAGTTATTTATGCGGCTACATCGGGCGGCATGCTGAAAGCCATACATCAAAAAACAGGTCGAGTACAATGGAGTAAGCAATTAAATGAACGTTTGGTGAGTGGCCCTTCGGCACAGTTTGGACGTTTAGTGCTCGCTACTGATAAAGCAAGTATTTTGGTGTTAAATCAATCAGATGGACATCTGCTTTGGAAGGCGCGGCTTTCAGGTGATGTGCTTTCAAAACCACTCATAATGAATAACCGGATTGTTGTTAAAACAGTTGATGGGCACCTGTACGCATTTGATAGCGCATCAGGCACAAAGCTTTGGGTTGTTGATCACGGGACCTCTTCTTTGGTTTTAAAAGCGAGTTCTTCTCCGGTTCGTTATAAAAACTTGGTGTTGGCGGGTTTCTCAGATGGCAAACTAGATGCCATTGAATTAGAGACAGGACGCCTTGTGTGGCAACGTAGTGTGGCCTATGCGAGTGGTTCGAGCGACGTTGAGAAGTTGGTTGATATCAGTTCAACACCGATTGTTCGTGAAGATGTTTCATATCTTGCGAGTTACCAAGGGTATACTGTGGCCATGTCATTACGCCAAGGCGATTTTATTTGGAGTAAACCCGTATCAACATATAAGAATTTAGGGATTGATTCGAGCGTGCTTTATCTAGTAGATAATGAAGATATTATCTGGTCTTTAGGGCGTCGTGATGGGCAGGTTTTATGGAAGCAATCAGCCCTTAAGGCGCGCGGGGTGACAGCACCTGCCTTGATGGGACAGCATATGATTGTGGGTGATAAAAAAGGTGATTTACATGTGCTGGATGCAAAACATGGTGACTTTATTGCTCGCCACTCACTGGGAAGTGCCATTACGGTTGAACCGTTGGTTGACTCAAATCACATCTATGTGATGACGGCCTCAGGACAACTTCATTGCTTTTCAGTACGTTTTAGTTAGAGGTCGATGTATTTATGATTCCAACCATTGTTTTTGTCGGACGTCCGAACGTTGGTAAGTCCACTTTATTTAATCGTTTAACACGAACACAAGATGCTTTAGTGGCCGATTTTCCTGGTTTAACGCGGGATAGAAAGTACGGAACAGCCGTATTTGAAGGCAAGTCTTTTTTTGTGGTAGATACGGGTGGTATTGGCGTTGAAGATATTGCTGTTGATAATTTAATGGCCTCTCAGTCTGAACGTGCCCTAAAAGAAGCAAGCCATGTCTTTTTTTTAGTAGATGGACGGGCCGGTTTAACACCAACAGATGAAAAAGTTGCATTGCACCTAAGAAAGCACGGAAAAAAAATTCATCTGCTGGTTAATAAAACAGATGGACTGGATGAAAGTGTTGCGTGTGCTGATTTTCAGCGCCTCGGCTTTTCGGAAATGCATCCCATTTCTGCAACCCACGGGCGCGGTATTCTACAGTTATTAGAGCAGGTAACGGCTGATTTTCCATTACCAGAACCTATACCATTAGAGAAGGATGGGGTTATTCGTGTAGCTATTATTGGCCGACCGAATGTAGGTAAATCAACCCTTGTGAATCGTATACTCGGTGAAGAGCGTATGGTTGTGTATGATATGCCTGGTACCACACGAGACAGCATTGAAGTGCCTTTTGAACGCGCTGGCCAATCGTATGTTTTAGTGGATACAGCCGGTATTCGTAGGCGCTCTCGTGTAGATGAAAAAATAGAAAAATTTTCAATCGTTAAAACATTGGGTGCGATTCAAGCAGCACATGTGTGTGTGATGTTAATCGATGGCCAAGAAGATTTAACCGATCAAGATTTACATTTAATTGGGTTTATTGTCCACTCAGGTAGGGCGCTTGTGGTTGCTGTGAATAAATGGGATGGATTAGATGTTGATCATAAAGATCATATTAAAGAAGCTATTTTAAGAAAATTAAAATTTGCTGAATTCGCTAAATTTCATTTTATCTCCGCACTGCATGGTTCTGGTGTCGGACGTTTATTTAAAGATATAAATGAAGCGTATCATTCAGCTGTTAAGTCACTTTCAACGCCTGAGCTGACACGTATATTACAAGATTTGGTGGCAAAGCATCCACCACCGCTTGTACATGGACGCCGTATTAAATTACGATATGCGCATGCAGGAGGGCAGAATCCGCCGATCGTTATTATTCATGGAAATCAAGTGGATTCACTGCCAAAAAGTTATCAACGCTATTTAATTAAAGAATTTACCACGCGTTTGAACTTGGTGGGTACACCGCTTAAAGTATTATTCAAAGACGGTGAAAATCCATATAAGGATAAAAAAAATACGCTAACTAACACGCAAGTGAAGCATCGAAAACGGGTGATGAATTGGGTGAAAAAGAAAAAGCGTTAAAAGAGGCATAAAATAAATATGACTTTGAAGGCAATGTACGACGACTTGGCAAATCAATATGATAGGGCCGATCAGTTTGGCTCTATTACAAAAAGCCATGAGGTCGCGATAGCTCAGGTTGAGCAGTGGCTACCGACTGAAAAATCAGATTTTAAAATACTGGATTTAGGCGTTGGTGACGGTAATTTTTTAAAAAAATTACAGAACATTATGCCAAAGGCTGAATTTACAGGGGTTGATATTTCGACTGAAATGCTCAAACGAGCATCTGAAACGCTTGATTTACATACAATTGAAGCCAGTGCAACAGAGGTAGAAGCACATTTGCCGCCACACAGCCAAGATTTAGTGTTAGCACATTTTATTAATGCTTATATACCCATTTCATCGTTGTTTGAGTCAGTGCGTGCGTTAACCAAAGAAAACGGCTATTTTTCCTTTATTACGACAACGTATGATTCATTTCCCGTTGCACAGCAATATTTAGCTGATTTTATTGCAGAAGGAACGTTGGTAAGCAGTGTTGTGGGGCACTATTATAAATCAATTTTGAAAAATACCACGGTGGCCGCCGGGGAAAGAGAATTATTAAAAGCATTTAAGCAGTATGATTTTGAAGTGCTCGAGCATCATCGTTTTCATGTGCCGATTACGTTAAATAATATTGATGAGCTGGCATTATTTGGGATTGAAGGGACATGGTTTTTAAATAGTTTGTCTATTCGAATGCTGCCAAAGAATTTTTTATTACAGCGATTAAAACGATTGTTCGATCGTATTTTCACATTTCCATATCATGATACACATGTGATTGATGTTGTATTAGCTAAAAAATAAAATAGTAGGTGTTTTGTATGCGTTATATTGTTTTTTTAATTTTTTTTGGCTTAAGCAGTGCTTGGGGTGCCAGTCATCATCCGACTGCTTTTTTAGAGCGAATTAAAAATACCCCCGATGAAGGCGATCAAATCATCCAACATTTTTGTGGCACGTGTCATGCATCAAAGCCGCTTATCCCATTAGGTGCACCAAAACCTAAAGTATCGCAAGACTGGTTACCCAGGCTTGAACAGGGGCCCGATGTATTATTCAAACACACAAACGAAGGATTACGTGCCATGCCCCCCAGAGGCGGCTGTTTTGAGTGCACTGATGCTCAGCTTTGGCTTGCGATTAAGGCTTTGTTACCAGAAGATGCATTAGATAAATTAAAAAAAAATTAAATTAAATTAAATATAAATATTGGATATATAACCCATGAGTATGAGTATTTCTTCAGAGTTAAGCCCGGCATTAAAGCTTGTTAATATTGCAGATCATATTGGAGAAGAAGTTGAGCTAAAAGGCTTTGTATATAAAATGCGTGTACTATCTGGCTTCGGCTTTATTTTATTACAGCATGGTGATGATTTAATACAGTTGGTTTTTACAGGTGATTTAGCTGAGACGGGTATTAAAGAAAACAGTGCGTTAAAAATTAAAGGCACGGTAACCGAAACAAATATTAAAGATACGTTTGTTCATCCAAAGCACTGTGAAATTCAATTAATTGATTATACGATTTTGAGCACACCATCAGAGTCAATGCCGTTTGATATTACCAAGCCAAAACTCAAGATATTAAACGATGTAAAGTTTGATTATCGCTATTTGTCGATGCGTCACCCGCTTGAAAAAGCAATTTTTAGAATTCAATCCGCTTTGGTACAAGGCGTACGCGCTTTTTTACTTGAGCAGCAGTTTACAGAAGTGCGCTCACCTAAGCTGGTAAAAGAGGGGGCTGAAGGGGGGGCGAATATTTTTTCGCTTGAGTACTTTGGCAAACAAGCTTTTTTAACACAATCGCCTCAGTTTTATAAAGAATTTTGTACGGGCATATTTGAGCGTGTGTTTGAAATTGCCCCAGTATTTCGGGCTGAAAAACATCATACCAACCGACATATCAATGAATATACCTCGATAGATTTAGAGTTTTCTCATATTGATTCGTTTTATGATGTGCTTAATTTAGAAGCCAGCATGCTGAAATATGTGTTTGAATATATTAAGCAAAAAGTACCGCATGAGCTTGCAATGTGGCAGGTTGATGTACCTGTAATGAATACCATACCTGTATTACGTTTTTATGAGGTAAAACAAATTATTGAATCAGAATATGGGATCAAACCTAAAGATTCATTTGATTTAGCACCGATTGAAGAGTTAAAAATATCAGAATATATTAAAACAAAATATGATTCAGACTTTGTTTTTATTACGCATTATCCCTCAGCCAAACGGCCTTTTTATGCCAAAGATGATCCAGAAGATCCTGAATTGACGTTGAGTTTTGATTTATTGTTCCGAGGGATTGAAATTACTTCAGGTGGGCAGCGTATCCATGATTATGATGAACTGGTTGCCAAGTTAAAAACAAAAGGCATGGCGCCTGAAGCATTTGAATTCTTTTCGAATGCCCATAAATATGGATTACCTCCGCATGGTGGTTTAGGCATGGGACTTGAGCGATTAACTCAAAAATTATTGGGGTTAGATAATATAAAATCAGCCACGATGTTCCCAAGGGATGCAACGCGATTATCACCTTAAGACCTAGCGTAGCAGCTGTTTCTAGAGGAAGAATAAAAAATATATTATATATTTGCTAAATATTAATACAATCCGACCGATAATTAAAACAAACAACGGGAGGATTGTATTGTGAATAAACTAGTAATGGCTATACCGCTTTGTTTTTTAGCGGCTTCTTGTGCCACAACAGATCGTTCGGTTCCTATCGTCGATGATGCGGGGCATACTCACTATACGATGTCGCATATGATGGATCAGCGAGGGACCAGTGTGTTTCCAGCTGATCGACGCGCAACAGGCCGCAAAGTATTTATCTTTGATCCTAAAGCAGCAGCTTGGGGTGCATATGATAAAAACGGGCACTTGGTTAAAACTGGTGCTGCTTCCGGCGGGAAGTCTTATTGTGATGATGTTAAACGTTCTTGTCGAACAGTCACAGGGACTTATCGTTTGTATTCTAAGAAAGGTGAAAACTGCAAATCAAGTAAATATCCGCTTGAAACAGGTGGTGGCGCACGCATGCCATACTGTATGCATTTTTACAAAGGCTATTCAATTCATGCAGCTTATGAAGTGCCAAAATGGAATAGCAGCCATGGCTGTATTCGGGTGTTACCAAGTGCTGCCAAATGGCTTAATGAAGATTTCATGACGGTTGGTACTACCGTAATTGTGAAACCTTATCATTAATCATCATCATGATATTTTAAATTTAGAACCCCATGTGATGTTACATCGCATGGGGTTTTTATTATGCGCAGGTTCATCATGGCTATAAAAAATGGTGATTTCAGATATAAAGTAGGTCTTATTTTTATTGTTTTGTCTTTTGTTACGCCACTGTTTGTTTTACTGATTCCTTTTTTGTGTTTATCGCCTGAAATAGCAGTGACGCTCAGTACGCTGTTTTTACTGGGGTTACCTGAGATTTTTTTTATATTAGGTGCTGTCTTGGCAGGAAAAAAAGCAGCAAAACTAATAACACAAAAAGTTAAAAAAATATTTAATCCGAGTACAAAATAATAAAATATAGTCTAATATCTAACTAATAGATATTATTTTTAATTATTTGGTGATTATTATGCCTGGAATTTTAAAGCGAATACAAAAAAAATTTCCAAAGGTGGAATTAAAGCATTTTTTGTTACCTGATCCTAAACAGATTGAACGAAGTGTTTTTCCAAAAATATTACGCGAGATGGTTATAGAGGCTTTAATGTCAGGCTCAGAGTTGGCAAGGGATTTTCGTGAGAATTATTCAGTGTATAGAGACCCTGCTCATGATCCTGCAACATTTAAAGCGTATTTAAAGCAGCAAGCAAAGCCTGGGGCTTATTTAACACAGCTTGAGCTTGCTTTATTAGCAGAGCTATTTGAGTGTAACTTACATATCACTGACATTCATCCTCAGCACGGAGAGCGTAAATATTTTGGGTATGAAGCAGAAAACAAAGAGAATGCTGAAACCATTGAGCTTAAATTTGAACAGCGTCCTAATGATAAACGTGGTCTTGCTAATCATTGGTTTATTAAGAAATATTCTGATACAGACGGTGATGGAAACTGTGGTGTTAAGGCTTTCGCAAAAGAATTGCAAAGGCTTGTGCTGGTTGAGGATGCAGCGCTGGAGTCAGCAAAGCAGGCTAAAGCGCAGACAGGGGAAGCTAAAGAGATAGAACGTGCAATAAAATTATCACTATCTGAGCAGGCACCGACTCAAGTAGTGACTGAGCAAGTGCATAGCAATCAGTTTAATTTATTAGGATTTGCTGAGCCTGTTATGAGCCTTGCGCTTGAATACCCTGAAGCCAGCAGATCACTTTTAGTTGGCTTTGTAGTGACCTCGGCACTTATGTTGGCTTCTGTAGACTCAAGCCTTACGGTGGGTGCTGTCGCGACAACAGTGGCAGGGGCAGGACAAGCAGCCTATAAAGCACTTTATGGCAAGGCAGTTGATTTGGACGATGAAGTAGACAAGAAACGCCCCGGATCACCCGGATCCAATCTTTAACTCTGTCTATGGGGTCGATACGAATGGCACTTACTTAAAAAATAAAGCCATGTATTTTAAAGTTATTTAATTAAAAACACACGCACATAAAAACCCTGTCATTGCGAGCTGACGTATCCCCACGAAATGCTTTTAAATTATCCCTATGAAATTATGCTCCGAAATAACTCAACTCAACCGAAAATCTGTCTTTCCCGCGCAGGCGGGAATCCATTCATCAAAGTAAACCAATAGATAAATTAAGCCACTAAGGCTTGTTTTGCTTAGTTAAT
>JAHZKG010000054.1 GCA_022600515.1 Gammaproteobacteria bacterium | reverse complement strand
AGATTTCGCAACACGCTGGCTTTGGTTATATAACAATGAAAGACCAAATACGGCTATTGGAGGGATTCCCCCAGCACGAAAACTTGCATTAGCAGCTTAACTCTCTACTTTTAACTGCGGTTATAAAGGGGGGGATTACCGCATCTAAGAGGGTTTTTATCACGGGTATATTATGCTCTCTTTCGTGTGCACCTAATAGTAAAACGCGTTCTACTGGAGGAATATTTCCCAAGGCCTTCAGCATTAAACGTCCTTTGGGTGATGGCCTAACATAAGCAGCAGCCACTTTTTTATGGGCTAATGCTTCAATGTGTCTCACCATCTCGCTACTTTTTTCTAGATTAACCAAAACCCCTTGCATTTCATCATGTATTGCCGATAATTTTTCAATTCGCTCTTCTTTCGTTCCACCCTGTGTAGCCTGCTGTATTTTTTGCTCTAAATCATGCTGTAACTTATCCATTTCTAAATCAATCGCAGGCTTATCTAAACGATGCGCCGTACATTGCTCTAAAAGCATCTCAACCTTAAAGCGTATTGTATTTTCTCGAACAGGTGGCGTCCCTAAGCGTTCAAGTGCGACACATGCATCCTTCACTGAGCCGCGTTCGGCTGGATTGTCATGCATCGATTTCTGAATCAAGGCCTTTAGCATTTGTCCTTGTTCAGATTCAAACATTTCACCTGAAAAATCTAACGCATCCAATCCCTTAGATTGAGCCCATGAATCCGGCTTCATGAAATAATCATTGTCACACCCGGTTATTAATTGATATAAATTTTTACCCCACATATAAGTATGCAATGCGCTCACATCGGTCTGATCCCACCTGCTACTGCCTCTGGTGGTACCATATGATACGAAAATCGAGTGCCTGCTCTAGCAACATTGTCACCCCGAGCTTCTTTATAAAATAAGTTTTTCCCCTCTTTATCTTGCTCATCTAACAAGCCTGCTTCATCACTAAATACAAGGGTTTTTGTATCTGAAATATATAGGTTTCCAAATTCGTCAACAAACCAATTGTCATTTTTCATATCGGGAAAAGCACATCCTTTTGATTCAAGCACCGCCAACATCGCTGCCATTTGTGTGGATACATCAATAATTTTATCTAAACGTTGCTCAGGCGGTAAAGATTGAATCACGCGAGTTGGACTACTACCCGTCATAAGCGGCATAACTTTTATATTGCGTGCTGCAACAGGAATATCAGCTTCCGTAAACTCAGGCGGAAGGGTTGCTTTGTCCACCGTTTGAAAAAAAACAGGCTTGCTTAATAAAATCGGTATAAAAAAATTCGAGAACCCTGCTTTTTTCAAAGACGATTCTACAGCCAGCGAAATATCTCCTCTGTTTTCCAGCTGTAACATGTATTTTTCTTCAGGATTGCTTTTATGACTGACTAAAAAATTTCGGTTGTTTGCAAGCGATGAAATTGTAACATCAAAATCATCCATACCATCCAAACTTAAAGATTCACCTGATTCGCCTTCAACCAAGTTCATTTGTCTTGATAATAACTGCACTGAATCGTCCGACCTATCAGCCATCATCAATTCAAGCTTAAGCGCACTCTGCTCGTCTCGCATCCTTTTTTGTTGTATATCACCTTGAACAAGCAGTATGCCTAAGGTACGCGATTCTGCTTGCATCTCTGCATGTAATTGCTTCTGAAGTTTTTCATAACACGCAGGAACTTTTTCTAAAAACATAGATGCGCATGTGTTATTCAACGCATGTAACTGCTGATTAAGCGTGTGCAGCATATTCGCTTTCACATCAGCATCTGCGACTGAATTATATACCTTAATGTCCCGATTAAATTTTGCAATGCTCTGATTTACATGTCGAGTGAATTGCGCGATAGACGCTGAGACACCTTTATTCACTTCAAGTGGCGTAAGTAATTTTATTGCCATAATAAGAATAAAAATTAATCAATATGATCCTTTATTGTAGCGCATAAATTAAACTCTGCTTTCCGCTCTGTCGAGCAGCTTCCCCCCTCCGAGCTTGGTAAATCCCCACAAATATTTTAAAATGGCTACCCATCAAGAGAAGATCTTAAATAAGTCATGTTAATATATTTTAGATCATTCCCGCGCAGGCGGGAACGTCCAACTAGCCTTAAGTTTGAGTAGGCCCGCGGGAGAAGGTAGAGCATATCAATACATTACATACTGGCTTGTGTTCTAGACCGAAGGTTTACCAAATTTTCATCCGCACCCTGCTCAATTAAATAACCTCGAGCCGCTTCACTCCCTTCACTGCTTGCCCAAGCAAGTGCTGTCATACCATCGTTATCTTCTTCATCAATAGAACCTTGATGATTGTTATAACAACATTCAACTATTTCACGAGAACCATAACGTGCCGCATAATGTAACGCTGTTCGACCTTTTAGCGTTTTATATTTCCCGCTTTGAGGATCACACTCAAATAATGTACTAATAACCGCTAAGTCTTCTTTTGACCCTGAACGCCCATTTAAAATAGCCGTATGAATAGGATACTCACCGCTCGCATAGGTTGCTTTTTCTGCAAGACTTGGCGCATCACGCAATGTCTCCTCAATCAACCCGTCAAAGCCATGAACTGCCATGAATTGTAGTACTGTATCGCCCTCATCATTTTGCCCGTCACGCATTGCAGGACTTGTTTTATCCCATGCTTGTTTAAAAGCAACTGCTCTGGCAGCTTTGTCTTCTGCACCCTCATCATCTTGTAATCTCAATATATTCAATAGCCCCTGCAAAATGCTTTTATCCGTTGAATTGTCCATTATATCCTCACAATTAAAATGATCTTACCCCGAAAAAAAGAGCACCCATTCAGCAACCCTTTCAGCTTCAAAAAAATCAGGCGTTTTCGATTGTAATCAATTTCAATGTATTCGAACACCTGTTTTTTTAAAACACAATCGCGTGTTTTAATGAGAACGTCCGCTACACTTTATCTGCCACCCGCCCCAGGCCGATCAACTTCATTTTTATCCTGCTTATCATCCCCAGCAGTCAATGATGACAAGCGCGTTTTAAATCCCCCTAATACTTGCTGAGATCCATGTTCCAGCGCTGAACGCACTTCTGGCGCTCGCTCTATTAAACCAAAGAGTACAAGACCTCCTGTGGTTATGAGTGCTCCTTTCGATATAGCAGGGTACTTCATCGCCATCTCAATGCCAGAGCGTAGTGCCAGCCCAAGCCCAATAGTCAGCCCAATACCCAGCCCACCAACAGCAGCCGCTTTGTATACCGATTTTTTCTGAACAAGCGCTTGTTCCACCTCAAGCGCATTGACCGAACCTTTTTTGAGGGCATCTATTTGTGTATCTAAATGCTCTCTCATCGTGTGTAAGGCTTTGGGGCTGCTAAGCGCTCCGATGGTTGAACCTAAACTTTGAATTATCCTACCTATCGCTTGCTTTTCAGTATCATCACTTGCGCTTTTTTTTATTTGTTTCAATTGTTTTACAGCATGAGAGTAAATAACCAGTTTGTCACTCCCGTCTGTATGATGTACATCATCCGTGATTAACGGGGGGCTTTCTTTAGGTAATCGAACTGGATTAGCTGTGCAGGCTTTAACCCCTTCATAAGCAATCGCGGTATCTCGTACTGGAAGAGGGCTACCTAGCCCCTTGCCTATCCTATCCAAGCGCTGGATTACTGTATCCATTGAAGGGCGGAGGTTAGGGTTAGGATGCATGGACGATTCAATTAACTCTCTTAACTGCACGCCATTTCTACCTTCAAATATATCTAGGTTAAAATCAAAATCCCAAATCGGCTTTAAATCATAACAATCTTCATCCTCATAAAAATCCTCAGCATCACAATTGGTTGCAATTTGATATAAGTTTCTTCCTAAGAGCTCAACGTGTATTTGCTCTCCTGTAGAATGCCCGTCAAAACCTTCGGATGGGTTCATATGATGTGATCGAACAAAACCTGCGCCAACCGTTCCGTTACGCCGATCATTATAACCGCTATCCACTTGCCCTCGTTCATTGGTGAAAGCAAATCCTTTGGTGTCTGCTATTCTTACGTTACCAGCAGCATCAACCAACCAATTGCTGTTTTTCATGTCCATATGAATGCAGCCATTGGCGCCCATTATACCTAGAACTTCTGCCTGCTGCTTACCTGTATCAACAACAAAACGTAAATGTTCGCTTAGCGTTTTAGATTGAAATTGAGATGCTTGACCTTCTAAATCGCCTCCCGCACAGTACTCCGTCCATAATATATTGCGTGTAATGTCCTTCATTACAGGCTGCTCTTGCTTATTTCTAACCCACCCCCGGTAATTCACTTGCCTTTTAGGCCACTCATCCGTTAAAACACCCGATAAACCATGCGTTCTTAAATAGCTATCTGCACCACTAGACGTATTCATCCGATTTTCTAATTTCAAAACATATTGTTCTGTTACAACATCTGCTCCTGTTACGGGGTCCTTGTCTATCTTTGTGAAAAGCATATTTTTAGAGTTACTTCCCCCTAACGCTCTGCTACTCCAGCCATCCCCAAGTGAAAACGAGCCGCGCCCCGTTTCTAATAGCTGCACGACCTTGCTCATTTCAGCCTCATCATGTATTCTAGCCCAAGTTGCTGCCGCTTCAGAAGCCGCTAACGGCTGTTTCAGCAATCTCTTTTCTTCTGCTTGAATCTCTTTATATAACCGCTCGTTCAATTGCTGATGATAATGAGGAGAAAGACTCACATATATATCTAGGGCGCCGTCTTGTATGTTTTTAAATTGCGCTTTGATTAACTGCAGCTGTAAGGCTTTTTCTTTACGGTCTGATAACCGATTAAACTTAGAAATCAGTCCGTTTAAGTCTCTTACTTTAAGATTTAATTCGCCAAAAAAAGGGTTAACGCCCGAACTAACCTCTTGTTTATAACGCGGAAGCACTGCATCTAACCTATCAGTACGATACAGAATCTCCTCAATAATCGTCAGTGGCATTATTACACCTGGGCTTTTCAAATATATAATTTAATTATAGAACATATTTTGAGCATGTAATTTAAAGAGGTTTAGCAGCGCCTGACGCGATTGATTTTACGTGTTTCCAGGACCTGGACCTGACTTAGGTTTTCTGGTGTGACCTTCTTGTATTTTAGGTGCAGCTTCTTCGGCTGCTCTTTGCTCTCCCTGTGCTCTTACATCTCCCACGTGGGCTTTAAAAGCATGTGTTGTCTCTGCGCCACTACTCTGTGCCCGGGTATCTCTCTCCACTTTTTCCTGAAAAACGCGAGCTGTTCCTGTATCAGAATGCCAGCTTACTTTCGAAGAAAAACGCTGGTGGGCGTTTAGCGCATCTTTCATCGTCACTTTTAATCCATCACCACGCTTCTCAAGAGGAATTTGAATAATAGCTTCACCTACAGCTCTCTTTTTTTCTCCTATACCCCATTTAAATTTACTCTTCTCATTCAGTGCTTCTTCAGCAAATTGAACGTATTTTTTTCCTGCCTCTAACACTTCATACGTACTATCTAACGCTTCACTTAATTGTTTAATATCTTCTATATCTGTAAAATTTATCGCCCTTCTTCCTGCTTCCATAATAAAATCTGTCATTACTATATCTTCAACACCTCCAAGTGTTATTTGATGCGCTGAAATTTTATCTATCAAACGTAAGGCCTTATTGCTTTCCGCTGCTTTCAATTCCTCTCCCTCATAAATTTTCACCCTTACTTTTTCTTGAGAATATCTATTTCTCTCTCGTCCTGGAACGTCAACCCAATCTTGTTTTAACTCATCAACCAAGACATCTAAAACTTCTCTTGTCGCTTGCAATTCTTCCGGAGTATTAGCCTGCTCTATTGTTTGAGCGAGATGACACATCATTACATCTATATCCGTATTTTTAACATCATCGCTCGATCTTTTTTTTATTTGTTTCAGTTGCTTTACAACATCAGAGTAAATAACCAGTTTGTCACTCCCGTCTGTATGATGCACATCATCCGTGATTAAAGGTAGGCTCCCTTCAGGTAATTTAACTGGATTAGCTGTACAGGCTTTAACACCTTCATAAGCAATTGCAGTATCTCGTAGCGGAAGAGGAGCAGGTAGACTCTGGCCTATTTTACCCAAGTGCGTAATGACTGTATCCATCGAAGGGCGCTCACTAGGATCAAGAACCATGGATGATTGAATTAAGTTTCTTAAATTCACCCCTTCTCCGTCTTCAAAGATAGGCAAATTAAAATTAAATTGATCGATAGGTTTTAAAGCCTGAGGGTCTTCTTCCATATAAAAAAATTGAGAAGGACAACCCGTTGCTGCTTGATATAAGTCTTTTCCTAAGAGATAAACATGTATTTTATCTGCTGATTGCCTCTCAAAACCTTCAGGTGGAATCATATGCTTTGTGCTTGCAAAACTTGTAACAACCGCTCCATTACGGCTAGCATTATAAGCCGTACTACATTGTTTTTCCTTATCGGTAAAAGCAAACCCTTTGGTATCAGCCACTCTTACGTTACCGTCAGCATCAACTAAAAAATTGCTATTTTTCATATCGGTATGAATACAGCCATTGGCTCCCATTATTCCTAAGATTTCTGCCTGTTGCTTACCCGTATCAATAACAAAATGTAAAAGCTCGCGTGGCGTTTTAGACTTCAATGCTTGGCTTTCTAAGTCCCCTCCCTCACAATACTCCGTTAATAACACATTTCGGGTAATATCCTTCTCTACAAACTTCATATTATGACTTCTAACACGCCCCCTATAATTGACTTGCCTTTTAGACCAATCTTCCGTTAAAACACCCGATAAGCCATGCGTTCTTAGATAGCTCTCTGCGCCACTGGCAAGATTCATTCGATTTTCTAATTTTAAGACACATTGTTCTGTTACAACGTCTGCTCCTGTTTTGGTGTTCTTTTCCATCTTTGTGAGAAGCATATTTTTAGAGTTACTTCCCCCTAAGGCTCTGCTACTCCAGCCCCGTCCAAGCGAAAACGAGCCGCTCCCCGTTTCTAATAGCTGCACGGCCTTGCTCATTCCAGGCTTATCTATTCCCGCCAAAGTTTCTGCCGCTGCAGGAGCCGCTGACGACTGCTGCAGCAATTTTTCTTCTGCTTGAATCTCTTGATATAACTGCTCGTTCAGTTGCTGATGATAATCAGGAGAAAGACTCACGTATCCATCTAACGCACCGTCTTGTATATTTTTGAATTGCGCTTTGATTAACTGCAGCTGCAGGGCTTTTTCTTTATCGCTTGTTAACCGATTAAAATCATCAATAGATGTGTTTAGTCGGTCTATTTTAGTATTCAACTTTTGAAAAAAAGTCTCAATATTAAACTCAATCAGAGCTTGGTCACCGGGAACCAAGCTGTTGAAGCGAGAAGGATCATACGCGATTGTTTGAATAAGCGTCAACGGCATCATCACACCATACTTTAAAAAACCATATAGTGTAATTATAGGACATACATAACGACTTAGCTTAACACCTCAAAAAAAGCGGTGCCCAGTTTGTCTCGGAATTCAGCTTTTAAATTAGCAGACAGCACTAAAAAAGCTTTGTCTGTTGCTGTATCTCTTAAAAGACATACATCGAGCACTTCATTGATAGTAAAAATATCTTTTTGATGAAAAGGCGTGGGCTCACAAGTAGTTCCAAATAATCGTTCCGCCGTTTCTTGCGCTCGCCCAAAAAAACTATTCCATATATTCACATTCACAACAAATCCACGATCACTATCCACGCCTGCCAGGCGCTTACACGCATTTAAAATAGGCGAACTTAAATAATAAGGTTGTCGTCTGAATTGCCGGAATAAATTACCAAACAATGCAATTAAACCGGGTTTAACCCGCTTGGTTGAATAATCGACTTGTCCGATGGCTGCAAGCTTAATTAACCCGGGCGCATGTTGATGAGACGCCGTTTCTAATGCCGACTGCTGCGCCTGCTTTGCTAAATAAGTAACGTCTTTTTGTCCGCTTAAATCCAATTTGATAGCTTGTGTTCGCAAGAAACAACCAATCACCTCATCAAAACTAGGATCTTCTCGCGTGGATTTTACCGTATTAATAAACAATTGTTCTGGCATATCCATTTCATCTTGACAACACTGGTGCAATGCAGCGCCTATGCCCGCACATAACAAATCATTTAAAGTAACAGCATTGTCTATACAAAATTGTCGCCATTGATGAAGCTGCGCAACATCAATCGGGAAAAAACTAGAATAAGCATGTTCTTTTTTTTCAGCACCCGACACAACATGATGCTTTGGAAAACAAATCAGTGCGGCATCTTCTAAATAACGCCGCCAAAATACTTCAGCAGTGTTTAAAGAAGAACGAATAAAACGATGCTCATGTCGTGCATAAGCTTCAAATGGCTTAGATTCTAATTGCAACTCTGTTTTAAGCTCACGCGAATAGAATAAATAAGTAGAAGACAAATCTTGAAATAATATATCCAATGATTGCTGATCCGACACCAAATGGGGCATGGCAATTTGAAGCTCAACGCGTGATGCGGTTAAATAAAATATTTTTGCAATAATAGAAGGCTTCTTTTTAGGCCATGCTTGAACGGCTGATAAGGCATACATTGATTCATCTAAATACGCTTCTGTTGCTGCCTCAGATTGATTTAAAAGGGATGTCTCAATCCATTCTACAGATGCGATTTCCTTTCTTTTTTGTATCGGAATAAATCGATGTATTGTATAAGATAAAACCTCATGCTTTCGAATTAAGGCCTGTAGTGCTGCGTTTAAAGCCTGTTTATCCAGAAGGCCCGTAACGCGCCGCCGCCCAACCACATTTAATTTTTTAACATCTGGCTCAAATAAATGAGACATCCATAAAACAAACTGAAAATCAGTCAGTGGCATCCAATGCGACATCCGCATTTCTTCTTTTGTTTCTGCTACATCTGACGCATCAGGCGCTGCCGTTAATACTTCAATAAATTCAATAATAGACGGCGCACGATAAATATCTTGCATGGCCACTACTTTTCCAATTGCTGTTTGAATTTTTGCAATAATGCGCGCTGCCAATAACGAGTGCCCGCCTAACTCAAAAAAATTATCATGAATACTCATACTCGAAATATTCAGTGCCTCACGCCAAATTGTAATTAATAACGCCTGCATCGGTGTTAAATCATGTGTTTCATCACCTGCATCTTGCTGAGGGGAAGGCAAGGCTTTACGGTTTAATTTGCCACTGCTATTCATCGGCAGATTATCAAGATAAACAAAACGCTTAGGGAGCATGAATTCAGGTAACTCACGGGCTAACTGATGGCACATCGCCTCTTCAGAGTAATCTGCATTTTCTTCTGTACAAATATATGCAATCAATTGCTCTTGATAAACCAAAACACCACACGATCGCACCCCAGAAAAGCTTTGAATATGCGCCTCAATATCTTCAAGTTCTATACGATAACCATGCAATTTCACCTGATTATCAACTCGCCCTAAAATAACAAACTCCCCTTCGGGCGTCATACTGGCAACATCACCCGTACGGTAAATACGTTTGCCCTGTGCTTGTTTATACGGTTTAAAAGACGCCTTGGTTAAATCTTCTCGATGCAGATAACCTTCAGCCAAACCCAAGCCACTAATATAAAGCTCCCCCTTCACCCCTGAAGGCAGTGGCTTCATTGCGGCATCTAAAATCCACATATCCATATTATGAATGGGACGCCCGACAGTAATCGCTGTATTTGGCTTAATTTGTTTTAAAGAACACCAAATGGTCGCCTCAGTAGGGCCATACATATTCCAAAGCTCAGAAACATTATCTAAAATATGAGCGGCTGTTTGCTTGGTTAAAGGCTCACCACCACACAAAGCAACCAAGTGCTTGTTGCTGCTCCACCCTGCATAATGCAACATATTCCAAAAAGAAGGCGTGCCCTGCAATAAAGTAATCGGATGCTTTTTTAAAATTTGCTGTATACACAGGGGATCTTTATGTTCGGCTTGGTTGGCTAGAAATATGGTTTTTTGTTGCCAAATCGGTAAATATAATTCTAATGCTGCAATATCAAAAAGAAGGGTTGTGGTCGCCAGTAATATCTCATTATTTTTATTTAAAAAATAAGTGCTCATGCTATTTAAGAAATTGTTTACCGCACCTCGAGAAACCGAAACGCCTTTTGGCGTTCCTGTTGAGCCTGAGGTATAAATAATATACGCAATAGCGCTCGCATCAGCTGTTTTTTTCTCTGGAGGCACTAACATCTGCTGACTTACTTCAACTAACTTCTCTAAGTCATTTAATGCCGACACATGACATGGCAAACTCGTAAATGCCTCATGATACGCCGTATCATGCAACAAAACAGTGGCCTGACTGTCCTCAACAATAGCGCGTATGCGCTCCAAAGGCATTTGGGGATCAATCGGAATATAAGGCACTTCAAGCCACTGCAAGGCCAATAAAATTGAAACCAGTCGCGGGGTACGATACAAACAAATCAAAACTGGCTCATACGGCGCTAGCGCATGCAACCTACCTTTCCAGGCATACACCTCCTGAAAAAGAACTTGATATGTCCAGGCCATATCAGAAGTAATCACTGCAGTAGCACTTGGGTTTACACGCACATGATTGAGAAAAATTGCAATTAAATCTTTTTCAGATTGAGGCTTAAGTATGTGCATAACATCCATTTAATCTTAATGATTTATATTCTTTTTTAGTGCTTCCCTACCGCTTCTACTAACTTATTCTATACTCAAAACAAATACTTACAAAAACAATTTAAGTTAATTTATGGAAAAAACACTATTTTATCGCTTAGGACGTACCATCTATCGGTTGAGATTAGCTGTTATTTTACTCTGGGTTTTAGGCGTTGCCGTATGCATTCCTTTTTTACCGCACATTATGGCCCCGTTTAAATCGACCGGTTTTGTTGCGAGTAAAGCTGAGAGTACACTAGCAGAAGCTGAGTTAGATAAACAATTAGGATACGATCAAAATAACCGCTTTCTTGTGGTCTATTACAGCCCGCACTTACATGCGACTGGCAAAACTTTTAATAAAAAAATAAAACGCTCATTGGCTGATTTAAAAAAATTTCCGCTTGCACACGACATTATTTATCCCAAAGATAACCCACAACAAATATCAAAAAACAAACACAGCGCGTATGTGATGATTTTAATCAAAAGCAATGAATCGCTCACACCTGAATTACTTAAACAATTTAAACACTCGATTAAAACCCCAAAAAACATGCGCATGCAAATAGGCGGCCGACAAATATTTACACAAGGCATTAATAAACAAACACAAGAAGATTTATATAAAGCCGATGCCATTGCAGCTCCGCTCACAAGCATTGTTTTACTGCTTATTTTTGGCACCTTGATTGCCATGCTGATTCCGGTTTGCTTAGGCGGCGGCTGTGCGTTAATTATTTTAACAGCGCTTTATTTTATAGGGCATGTTTTTACTTTATCTATTTTCACACTCAACCTCGCCCTACTGCTTGGGCTCTGCTTGAGCCTTGATTATGCCTTATTTATTATTTTCCGATTTAGAGGTGAGCTACGCACCCATAAAAACATTGAAAACGCCATTGCC
This sequence comes from Gammaproteobacteria bacterium, assembly GCA_022600515.1. Classification (GTDB taxonomy): domain Bacteria; phylum Pseudomonadota; class Gammaproteobacteria; order Legionellales; family Legionellaceae; genus JAALKW01. The sequence continues at coordinate 6,152 of JAHZKG010000054.1, read as the reverse complement.
ATTACGCTCTCTACCGCAGGTCGTGCCATATTTTTTAGTGGTGTTGCTGTATTTATTAGCTTAAGTGCACTGCTTTTATTTCCTATTAATATTTTGTTTTCTATCGGCGTTGGTGGCTTAGTGGCTGTGTTTTTCGCCGTGATGATTGCCATTACATTATTACCCGCCGTACTCTCCGTACTTGGCCACCGTATTAATGCGCTCGCCGTTCGAAAAATTAATAAAAAAGACACCGACAAAAAGCATCTGTGGCGAGCACTCGCAACAACGGTAGTTAAACGTCCGTTCTTGTTTCTTTTTTTAAGCTTGGGTTTTTTATTGCTACTGGCTTACCCCTTACTGAACGTCAAATTTGGCATATCCGACTTTAAAATAGTACCCAAGCATTCTGAGAGCCGGCTGTTTTTTGATGAGTTTAAACAGCATTTCAACGAAAACGAACTGGCCCCTATCTTACTGGTTGTATCCACCGAACGGCATTCTATTTTAGCTTCTCATCGTATCTCAAAACTCTATCGTTTCACCCGAAAACTAGAAAAAATAAAAGGCATAGAACGCGTTGACAGCATTGTCACCACCAACCCTCGGTTATCTAGAAAACAATATCAGCGTCTCTATCAGTCATCTGCTGTTCGTACGGATGCTGGTATAAAACAACTCTTAAGCACCACTACCGGCAAGCGCTTTACGCTGATTCGTGTGTTCAGTGAATATGAGGCAAACTCCGACAAAACAAGAGCATTAATAAAACAAATAAAAGGCATGAGCCCTGGCAAAGGCCTAACCCTTAAAGTAACGGGTGTGCCGGTTAAAAACTTTGATGTCATGCAGGTTGTTTCCGATATTTTTCCTTATGCTGTCGCATGGGTTATGGCGTTAACTTATCTTAGTTTATTGATTCTATTACGCTCACTTTTTCTGCCATTAAAAGCTATTTTTATGAACGTGTTAAGCCTGTCTGCGTGCTATGGGGTATTGGTTTTTATTTTCCAAGATGGGAACTTTCATCAACTTTTAAACTTTGAGCCACAAGGCATGCTCGATATTACCTTGGTGATTATTATATTCTGTGCCATCTTTGGGTTTTCAATGGATTACGAAGTCTTTTTACTCACACGCATTCAAGAGCATTATCAAAAAACACATCAAAACAAAGCCAGTATTATTTTCGGCATTGAAAAAAGTAGCCGCATTATTACCAGTGCAGCACTCATTGTGATTTGTATTTGCGGGTCGTTTATGGCGGCAGATGTGCTGATGGTGAAAGAATTTGGGCTGGGTATTGCTGTGGCCATTGCAGTCGATGCCTTTGTCATTCGCAGCATTCTCGTACCATCCACCATGGTCTTACTCAAAAACTGGAATTGGTATATCCCCAAATGGCTTGCTAAATTGCTGCCTTAAACGCGATAAGCAAGCCTAAAATAAACAGCATATAAAAAGGGAACAAAGTCATTGGCAGGGTTTAATTCAGATTCACCATAACCCGACATATAATTTGCGGCCAATTCTGCCATTAAATGCTCGGCAAGAGGATAGTTTAAACCCACCCCAAACGAAGGCGCGGAAAACCAAATATTATTGATAGAATCTTTACGATGAATCCACCCAACCCCAACACTAGAATAAGCCCGTGTTAGCGTATTCGGAATAGACAACATGATTTTAGCCATCAATGATGCGGTTTGCGTGCTTGTGCTGAGCTGAATTTGCCCCCCATTTTCAAACGCAAATAAACTGCTGTCATCAAAAAAAACTTCTGCTTTAGGATACACCAAATAATTGGCTTCAATCCCAAAAAAGTGGGTAAAATCAAATCCAACCACCCCACCCCAAACACCACCGCCTTCACGTACATCAGTTGGCGTTGATATTTTTAAAGCAATGCTTTGATTATCTATTGTCGGCACCAATCCTTTCCATGTGGTTGAACCATAGCCTCCATTAACGCCTAGATATAATGGATGCCTATCAACACCTAACTCACCTGAATAAGCTAACATTGACCACAGAAACACGGTACAAAATAAAATAATTCGCATTATCATTTAATTTAATTCACATCTAGTTGCATTAACATTAAGGGCAAGAGCGGCCTGTACTATTACATAGTTTTCCTTCTAAATTCTTGCCACCGTTGAGATAACATCTCCAAGAATCAATACAATCTTCTTTCGTTGTATCGCGCTGAAATGCACATATTTTTTCTAATGAACCAAATGTAGCCATTAATCGCTGGTATAATAATCTAACATTTGAGCACATTATGGGGGGTAGCCCAGATGCCGAACAATGGCATTGCGCTGCAATTTTAAACGTTGCACAAAACTTAGGCGAATCAGTAGGAGCTGCTCTGGGACAAGATGCCATCAACACAGATGAAAAAAACAAACCAACCGATAAAAACAAAATCCTTTGCATTATATTGAACAATCCTTAGTCAGGTAAAATACCACAAGAAAAACCATTCTAGCGATGCTTTCTTAATATTTCAAATTTAAAATAATAACTCAACGCCATAATCAAGATGTTCTTCATCAGAATTCACTCATAACGTTTAGAAATGCCTCCCCTTGTCTATTAGGGCTTTTTTAAGGTATGTTAAAGGCTGTATTGTTGTATCTAAGATAAAAAAGCACATGGACCGTGCCTAAACTAGAAAAAGGAAAAAAACATGCCTACAGGTGAAGTTAAATGGTTTAACAATGCGAAAGGATGGGGGTTTATCTTACCAGAGGATGGTAGTACAGATATATTCGTTCACTTTTCATCGATTCAAAGCACTGGATATAAAAGCCTCGTTGCAGGCCAAACAGTTAGCTTTGACCTCATAAAAGGCGATCGCGGTTTACATGCAAGTAACATTATTGTGCTCGCTGAAGCTGAAGAAGCACTCGAAGAATCTTAAGGTGTCTTAATAGATTTTTACTTTTTAATGCTGAGATCAAAAACCTCGTGTATCATAGGGTACATGTATGTTTTTTCTAAGCTTTGATTCTATGCAATCCATTAAAAAAGGTTTGTTACTCATTCAACTGGGCACGCCTGAAGCATCAACCCCTTCAAGCGTGCGTCAGTATCTGCGTCTATTTTTGTCTGACAAACGTGTGATTACGCTGCCCGCTCCCCTGCGCTATCTATTATTATATTGTATTATTTTACCCACACGCAGCAAACGCTCAGCCAAAGCATATCAAGCCATTTGGACCGATAAAGGCTCTCCACTTCGCGTTTTAACACATAAGCTCAGCAATCAATTACAAAACAAACTCAGCACAACACATCATGTTGCAACAGGCATGCGTTACGGTGAACCAAGCCTTGAAAAAGCGCTCGATTCACTCGCGCACTGTGATGAAATTACAATCTTACCGCTTTACCCACAATACGCCTCCTCCACCACAGGCTCATCCATTGAGGCTGTGTTTAAGTATTTTAAAAATAAACCCATTTTTCCAACATTACATATCATTCGTGATTTTTATGCGCACCCAGCCTTTGTCAAAGCACAAAGCATGCAAATCATGCCTTATATAAAAAAATCGTTTGATCACTGCTTATTTAGCTATCATGGTTTACCTGTCCAGCATATTAAAGCAACGGGGTGCAATGCCGTCTGTGATAACGCCTGTCCCGAGCCAAGTAATACAAACTCAGCCTGTTATCGTGCGCAATGCTTTGAAACCAGCCGACTGCTGGCAAATTACCTAGACTTAAAGCCAAATCAGTATACAACGGCATTTCAATCAAGGCTTGGAAAAACCCCTTGGATTGAGCCTTATACAGATAAAATATTAGAACAATTAGCCAAAGCTGGCGTAAAAGATTTATTAATTGCCTGCCCTTCATTTGTAACAGACTGTCTTGAGACGCTTGAAGAAATCGGCATAGAAGCAGAAAAAAACTGGCAAACTTTAGGCGGAAAAACACTCACGCTCATCCCTTGCCTAAACGATGAACCTCATTGGGTTGATGCGTTGGTAGAAATAACGCATCCGTAAAATTTAACGGATTAACTCATTTCATGGCAAGATCAGTTGTGGTATTACGCAACCACGTATCCATGCTCTACTTCAAGGTCGAATTTCTAAGTTTTCTCTTAATACGTTAGTACCCATCAAGGGCTTTGTTAGATAGCCTTTTAAACCAAAGCACTTATACCATGCCGCTCAACAATATTAAGTAATTTAAGGATTGCTCCATGCGCATGACGCTTACCTTGCTCCAAGCTTCGAATCATTGAGGGGCTTACATTCAAATATTTAGCAAACACAGACTGGCTTAATTTCTGCCTTTTTCGTAATTGATGAATATCTTCACCTGTATATTCGATAAGCACAGGTATCTCTTCATCAGTCAGATCTCTCAATGTTTTTTTATCGATAATATTAGATCTATGCAAACCATACGCAATATCATCAATAGTATTTTGTATATTAGACATTTTTATTTACCTCATGTAGCTCACCAAGTTTAATTAATTTATCAACTTCATTATCCTGTATATCCAATAAAATCTTGGATAATACCTTCAACTTTTTGAGTTCGCTTGTACTGACATTGCCTTTTTCATTTTTCGAAAATAAGTGTAGCCACACCACCCTACTACCATCCCTAAAAGCCAGTATACTCCGTGCGCCACCGCTTTTACCCTTACCTTCTTTTGTGGCCAATCTCAATTTATAAAGCCCCGCACCCAGTGAAAATTTTTGTTGATCGTTTGCTTCCATGCTTAAAAAATCATTTAAAGTATCAAACAGCAACACATCAGATACTTTATCTTTTTTAGCCTCATTAGAAAATCGTTTAACTTTAAAGTGTTCCAATTAATTAAACTCACAACCATCATACATAGTAGTATAGTACATCGTGGTACAGTTATCAACTATGACAAGCCGAGGCAGCATTGTTGTGTTGATAGCATTTTCACAAAAAGCCTTACCTCCCTACGTACCCCCGCTTTGCGCGGGGTATCCAGCCAAATTGTTTTTTTAAACACCATAACAAAGCTGAGAAGCATTGGAGGGAGAAACACTCACGCTTGTTCCTTGGCTAAACAATGAGCCCTATTGGGTTGATGCGTTGATACAAATTACGTCTCAAGCGCATTAGTAAGCTTCAATTGAATCATGCTATTTATTTTTAAAAGCCGTCTTTACGAGCTGACGTATCCCCACGAATATATTACATCCTTGGACACCTATTTTTAAAGCCGTCGTTGCGAGGCAACGTAGTTGCCGCGGCAATCCAGCGACCTTTAGAGGCTATATCTGAAAGGTTGAACTAGCCACGGATTAATAAGTCATGTTTTTTTGAGGGAAAAGAAGATAGCATTATAAACATCGAAGATCTTTATAAACAATGGATGTAATGATTAAGAACTACAAGGCCGCTAGATTGCCGCGTCGGGCTGACGCCCTCCTCGCAACGACGTAAATCGGTTTAAATTCACACAAAGATGTGTCCACAGAGCAGGCCCGCGGGAGAAGGGCGTAAATCGGTTGAAATTGTCAACTAAAACTTAAGGCTAATTGGAAGTTCCCGCCTGCGCGGGAAGACAAAATTTTTGCTTATATGCACATTTAAAACTCATTTCCTAATGAGCTGTAGCTGAAAAATATTCGTGGGGATCTGTCAGTTTGCGAGGCGGCGAAGCTGCCGCGGCAATCCACAGGCTTTATCCATGTTAATCATTACATCTTTTTTTTATAAAAGCCTTCGATGCATCAGATACACAGCTTACCGTCACTAAATTGCTTCGTCGCTACGCTTCTCGCAACGACGAGCTTATTATTTGCACGTAATCTGAGTTATCAAATTACACTGTCAGCAGCAAACGTAACAGGTAAAGCTGGATCTTCTTTACTACGACTAGAAGTAAAGAAGCTGTTTTTAGCCAGTAACCCTGTCACTGATGATGCTGCAAGACCCGCCCCAATCCCAATAGGTATCGAAGCCAATCCAGCACTGAGTACAACCGCTGTAACCATTGCACCCACAAACAGCCCTAAGAAAACTGATTTTGATACATCAGAGTATTGCAGCAATAAAGACACTGCACGTTCACTCTCAGCCTCTGTGATCGGTGCACGAGGTTTGACCTGCGGCTTTGGATCAGGATTTACTGGCTCAGGGTTCACTGGCTCAGGGTT
>JAHZKG010000053.1 GCA_022600515.1 Gammaproteobacteria bacterium | reverse complement strand
CCGCTCAAGTGCAAGATCTTTAAATTGGGGGCTATATTTCTTTCTGACAGCTCTTTGTTCTGATTTTATAGTATTCATTTTTCACCTCTGCTGTAGATTTTACTCTCTTAGCAGGGTGTCCGTCATTTCATGGCAAGATCAGTCTTCATGTTTGTAACATCCTAAAACATCCTTTTTTTGATGAACGACATCATACATGCGACAATAAAACCTTTTCAAGCAATAAAAACATAACATACATGCTAAGCGAATCTGATATTATTCATACACTCAAGACGCATTTCCCAGAACAAATTGGTGACGATGCTGCTGCTATACCATTGACTTCAACAACACAGTATTTGATCAGCAAAGATTTATTGGTTGAAGACACACATTTTCGACTGCGCTATCACGATGCAAGCAGTCTGGCCCATAAAGCACTGCATGTGAACTTAAGCGACTTAGCCGCTATGGGCGCAACCCCTCAATTTGTGATGCTTGGGCTATCTATTCCACCCCACTTTGAACAACAAACACCTGAATTTTTAGACGCATTTTCAAATGCTTGTAAAGCTGCATCTGTTATTCTAATAGGTGGCGACACCACGCGCTCCGAGCAACAACTGCTGCTCAGTATCACAGCCATAGGCACAGCGAATACAAGCAATATAAAATTTAGATGCAACACCAAGCCAGGTGACTTGCTTTGTATCGCAGGCAGTCCAGGTAACGCACATCTTGGCTTGATAGCACTTGAGCACAATAAGCCTGATTTACTGGATTATAAGCAGCATTTTTTAAATCCTACGGCACGCATACATGAAGGCATATGGTTAGGCAAGCAAGCAGCTGTAACCAGCATGATGGATGTTTCAGACGGCTTATTAATTGATTTAGGACGCTTATGCAAGCAATCTGATATTGCTTGTGAAATCAATCTAGATATTTTAATACCTGATGATAGTTTTAAATCCGCATGTGAGGCATTAAAATTAGATGCCATGACAACGCAGCTTGCTGGAGGCGAAGATTATGCCTTGATGTTTAGTGTCGCACCCGATGCTTATTTATCCCTAAAAAAGCAGTTTAAACACCTATTTAAATACGAGCCAAAATGCGTTGGCGTGTTTCACACGGGACAAGATGTAACCTTCACGAAAGGCAAGCAACAATTTGAACTAAATATAAAGCCTTTTTTACATTTCGAGTAATTGCTGTTCTTCTGCTTCGCGTGTACACTAAAAGAAATTATTTTTCGAATCAATAATAAAAAAGGAAAACACCTTGGCTAACATTATTGTGGTGACATCCGGGAAAGGAGGTGTTGGCAAAACCACATCTTCCGCTGCTATTTCATCTGCCCTTGCTATGCGAGGCCATAAAACCGTTGTGGTTGACTTTGATATTGGTCTCAGAAACCTTGACCTTGTGATGGGATGCGAACGACGCGTTGTCTATGACTTTGTCAATGTTATTAATGGCGATGCCACATTAAAGCAAGCGTTAGTTAAAGATAAACGCCTTCCTAATTTATATATCTTACCCGCCTCTCAAACACGCGATAAAGACGCCTTAACACTCGAGGGTGTCGAACGCACCTTTGAGGCGCTCTCTAAAGACTTTGAATATATCGTATGTGATTCACCAGCCGGCATTGAAGCCGGTGCACTGATGGCCATGCACTTTGCGGATCATGCCATTGTCGTCACAAACCCTGAGGTCTCATCCGTTCGTGACTCAGACCGAATTTTAGGTATTTTAGCCAGCAAAAGTAAGCGCGCGATTGATGGCCGTTCTCCTATTAAAGAGCACTTGTTACTCACACGCTACGATCCTGAGCGTGTTTTAAAAGGTGATATGCTATCTGTCGATGATGTTAAAGACATTTTAGCTATTCCACTGATTGGCATTATTCCAGAGTCTAGGGCTGTACTTAAAGCCTCTAACACCGGCACACCTGTTGTACTCGATGAAAACAGTGATGCAGGACATGCTTACCAAGATGCCATTGCACGCTTTTTAGGTGAGGAGCGCCCCATGCGTTTCGAGCATGCAGAGCGCAAAGGCATTTTTCGTCGTATATTCAGTAAAAACTCAGAAGGAGCTGTCGCATGAGTATATTTAGCTACCTTCGAAAAAATAACCAATCGGCCTCTGTTGCGAAAGAGCGGCTGCAAATTATCATTTCTCACGAGCGGGCACAACGCTCAACACCTGATTATTTGCCGAAACTGCAAGAAGAAATTCTTGCAGTTATTTCTAAGTATGTACCGATTGATCCAAGCCAAGTGATGGTAAACCTTGATAGGCAAAACGATAACAGTGCCGTGCTAGAGCTTAATATCACCATGCCTGAAGAAGCCCTAACAGCTTCAGCGCCATCAACTCAACCACAATCTAACCATGCTTCTGCTGGAAAAAAACGTAAAAAAAATAAGTACAAAAAAAGTACTTCTGACGCCTAGTTTTATGCTACATAATTTACATACCCCGCTTTGTGCGGGGCATGTAAATTATGTTTATGATATCAAACAAGTACAACTTTTACGCTTCTCTTCATCATTTGTATTGCTTGTATCAATATCTGTTTCAACGCTTTTATTTAGTGTAAATTCGGGTTCATCCTCTGGTGGATCCATTCTTTGTCTTACGATCCCAGGCTTATTAGGAGCAGGCATAAGCAATCGTTGAGTATCACTGTACCCAGGTGTTACTGATCTAGCCTCCTTCAAAATCTGAATAATTTAAACCAAACGTAGAGAGCGACCGTGTTCTTCGTTCGCCCATAGAATCCCCTATTACTTATTATTATTTTATGCTGAAATTAACTTCATCATCACATGCTGAAGTCTCTTGATTTTTCGAGCGGAAAAAACTGATATGTTCTAAAGCTAAGATAGATTGAATAGCACAAGCACTTAAATTCGGCGGGATATGTTTAATCACATGGCCAGTTTGTTTAACGGCCGCGACTAAAATCATTTGATTTTGCTTAAGATCATCCGGAATAATTTCAAGTATAAACCCATTTTATTGAACTGCGGCTAGCGCAATATGAATATCACGCTGCAGCGTATTCGAAACATATCGATAAGCAAAAGACTCCTGCTCAATGGCCGCCCGCACAACCACCTCATCATTTTTCAAGTCAGGTTGTGCGTACTTAAGCAGTCAGCCATCTTTTTTTACCGCATTCAATACGGCTACTCTATCACCCCTTAATGCCGTAGGTAAAAGCGTTGGGTCTAATTGATGCTCTATTAAATCGCCTAGTTCATCATCAAATATCATTTTTTAAACATCTTTTTTTATTCCATCGCTTTGTTATTCATCTACATCATCATCGGTTAGTGACATCAAACTCGCATTACCACCTGCCGCCGTTGTATCTTCTGTATAAGTTCGCTCATGACAGAATCTAAGTAAATACTGCGGGCCACCTGCTTTAGGACCTGTTCCTGAGAGCCCCTCTCCTCCAAACGGTTGCAAACCAACCACAGCCCCCGTTGTATTTCGGTTCACATAAAAGTTACCCGCATGAATTCGTTCACGTACATACTGTACCGTACGATTAATCCGGCTATGAATACCAAACGTCAAACCAAAGCCTGTACTATTAATCTCATCAATTACATCATCTAATTTACTTTGCTTATAACGCACTACATGTAATATCGGTCCAAACATTTCTTCTTTTAAATCATGCATGCTATCAATTGCAACAGCTGTTGGTTGCATAAAATAACCGTCAGCACAATCTTTGCCTAATTCACATGCATAAATCACGCGATGCTTTGTTCTCATCTCTTTAGCGTGCGCTTGCAACTGCTTTAAAGCACCTTGATTGATAACAGGCCCAACATCCGTTGAAAGCCAACGGGGGTCACCTACAGATAACTCGGCCATAGCGCCTTTCAACATTACCTCAAAATCATCATAAATTTCATCTTGAATATACAGAACCCGTAAAGCAGAGCATCGCTGACCAGCACTTCCAAAAGCAGATAGTAGAACATCTGACACCACCTGTTGAAGTAATGCAGACGAATCTACAATCATACCATTTTGTCCGCCAGTTTCGGCAATCAACGGTATAATTTCTCCTCCACGTGCTGCAAGCGTTTGATTAATGCCATTGGCTGTATCTGTTGAGCCGGTAAAAACAATCGCTTTAATGCGTTGATCGCTTACCAAAAGTGAGCCAATCATGCGGCCCGGTCCCGGTAAGAGCTGAATTGACGCCTCAGGAAAGCCTGCTTCATGCATTAATTTTACTGCTGCATAGGCAATTAATGGCGTGGGAGCTGCTGGTTTTGCAATCACACAATTACCCGTTACAAGTGCTGCCACAACTTGACCTGTGAAAATCGCTAGCGGAAAATTCCACGGGCTAATACAAAGCACGGTGCCCCTGGCATGTAAACTCAATTGATTAAGCTCACCGGTATAGCCTTCCATTTCTTTGGGCTTGCTCATGAGCTCTTCAGCCATATTTGCATAATATCTACAGAAATCAACCGCTTCTCGCACTTCTGCAATGCCATCAGACCATGTTTTTCCTGCTTCAAGACAAGCAATCGCTAAAAAATTAGTGGTATGAATTTCAAGCAAATCAGCAAACCGCCTTAAACATTCAGCACGCTCAGATACAGGTGTTTTAGCCCAACTAGGAAAACAAGCCGTTGCTTGTGTTAATGCCCACTCTACATCTTCTTTTGATGCATCGGTCACGCACCCGATTTGGTGCTTATTAGACTGGGGAGAAAAAAGTGGCTTTTTCTCTGTATTTTTAGTCTGTCGACCTGCAATAAGAGGTTTTGCCTCCCATGTAAACGGCGCCATGGCTTCAAGTGTTTTTTGAAGGTTTTTACAAACTTGCCTATCACTCCAATCAATTCCATCTGAGTTCATACGTGTAGGCCCATAAATGGCTTGGGGTAAAGGAATATTTTGATTGATTTTATTAAGATATGCTTTAGCTTGCCTTACCGGCGCTTCAATTAAACGACTCACAGGCTCTGAGTTATCGACTAGGCGATTAACAAAAGAAGAGTTCGCGCCATTTTCTAGTAATCTTCGGACTAAATAAGGCAGCAAATCTTCATGCACCCCAACGGGCGCGTAAATGCGACAAGGAATACCGCATTTTTTAGCAGGCACAACTTGATCATAGAGCTCTTGCCCCATACCATGTAAACATTGAAATTCAAAATCACGGTAGCCTTTTGCTAAATGCATCACCAATGCAACCGAATAAGCATTATGTGTTGCAAATTGAGGGTAAATAGCATCTGTTAATGTAAATAATTTTTTAGCACAAGCTTGAAACGAGACATCTGTAAATACTTTACGTGTGAACACAGGGTAATCACCCAAGCCCTCCATTTGGCTTTTTTTAATTTCACTATCCCAATACGCGCCTTTGATTAAACGCACTATAATGCGACGGTTTTTCTTTCTTGCGAGTGCAGCCACCCAATCTAAGACGAAAAAAGCACGTTTCTGATAGGACTGTACGGCTAAACCAAACCCATCCCAGCCCTCAAGTGAGGTATCACCGAGTACACGTTCAATCACATCCAGTGAAATATCAAGACGTTCAGACTCTTCAGCATCTACTGTAAGCTGAATACCCACTTGTTTTGCACTCTGAGCAAGGACTAAAAGTTTAGGAGCCAGCTCTGATAAGACACGCGCATGCTGCCCCTCTTCATATCGTGGATGCAGCGCGGATAGCTTGACTGAAATACCTGCGCGCGTATAGATATCTCCATCAACAGGTGCTGCTTTTCCTATGACCTCAATGGCTTTTTTATACGACTTAAAATAAATATCAGCATCACCTGCTGTTAATGCTGCTTCACCCAACATATCATAAGAGTAGCGATAGCCTTTGGCTTCCTCTTTTTTAGCCCGTTTAATCGCTTCTTCAATACTGCGACCCATGACAAACTGATGGCTCATGATGCGCATTGCAGCATCTACTGCTTTTCGAATCATGCCTTTACCGCTTTTATGCATCAGCGTTAAAACACTTTTACCTAAAAATGAATCTGCTTTTTTAGCATCTAATACTTTACCTGTTAACATTAGAGCCCAGGTGGCTGTATTTACAAAAAATGAGTCACTTCGTGCACGATGCGTATCCCAGTCAGCTTGTGTTAACTTATCTTGAATTAATAAATTAATTGTCTTGTTATCTGGCACGCGTAATAAGGCCTCTGCAAGACACATTAATACAATACCTTCATCGGTTGAGAGCGAATATTCTGTTAAAAATGAACCAATTCCACTGACTTTCTTTGAAGCCTCACGCACCGCTTCTACTAACTGCGTTGCATGTGTCGCAATTAATTTCAAATCACCATCATCTAACATGGCAGCTTCAAGTCGAGCCTCAATGACTTGCTGCTCTTGCTCGCGATACTGTGTGTTAATCGCGGCTCTTACCCCCTCAGGGGCCTCAATTACTTTTTTATACAACATGGCCCACTCCTGAATATATAGTTTTTTTTTAATGCACCTTATGTTACAATGTAGACCCTTTTGCCCATTACTTAAACTTTGAGGCCTTATGAATTTCTTAATTGGTATTATTTTAATGATATTTTTTGGTGCTAATATTGCATCCAATACGAGTAGCCTATCAAATTCTGGCTCAAATGCTGATATTAACACAGAAGTGAAGCATTTAAGCCAAAAAGCACCAGAGTTAGATACTAAGATATTAAAATACGCTTTAATAGCCTATCAAAAAGCCCTGTCAGCAGGCTTAACCAAAAAACCTATTCTAACCGTAGTCGACTACTCGAAACCTTCATCAGAGCAACGCTTGTGGGTATTTGATGTCAATCAAGAAAAATTACTTTTTAATACACATGTAGCGCATGGTCAAAATTCAGGTGGGATCACACCGACTCACTTCTCGAACCAAGTTTCCAGTAAAGAATCAAGCCTTGGAACCTATGTTACACTAGAGACTTATATGGGATCAAATGGCTATTCTCTTAATTTGAAAGGTCTTGAAAAAGGCATCAACGACAATGCTTACACAAGGCGTGTTGTGGTACATGGTGCAAATTACGTTGAACCAAACTATATCAAAAGTATAGGCCATGCGGGTAGAAGCTGGGGATGTCTTGCTGTCGCAAAAACATTATCAAAGTCTTTTATTAATTTAATTAAAGATGGCTCTGTTATTTTTGCTTATTATCCAGATAAACAATATATTTCACATTCACACTATTTGTAGAAAAATATATATGCTAGTCTAATAAGCTGAAAATCATAATGATTTTATTGCTTATTCGAGGCGCGTATGGAACCAAGCACAACACAACATCATGCTGCAAAGCAAGATAGGTTGAACGTCATTAACTGGTTAATCGAACACTTCCCCGCTGCTTTTTTTAAAAAAACAAGAGATATAACCCCGCTTAAATTAGGCATACTAGATGATATTTTTGAGTTCCATCATCGCCTTGATATTCCTGCTTTCAGTAAAAAATCTATTCGCAATGCCCTTACTTACTACTGCACCTCCCCTGCCTATTTAAGCACTCAGAAAAGTAATACGGCACGCATCGATTTATTCGGAAATGAAGTCGGTCTTGTCACCCCTGAACAGGCAAAATATGCTCAGATGCGCTATGAACGACAATATTTAAGCCCTCAACACAACAAAACTACTCAAGCTTCTGAGTAGCCATTAAATAATTTACATCAACTGCCTTCGTCTTCAAGGTCGCTTGTCGCGTCAAGGGATTATAAGTCAGCCCTGTGATATCAATCACTTCCAATCCTTCATGACGCGCAGCACCTGCTAATTCGCTGGGCCGAATAAACCGCTCAAACGTGTGTGTTTTTCGAGGCAAGAGGGATAAAATATATTCCGCTGCCACAATAGCCGATGCGTAAGCACGTGCTGTTCGGTTGATTGTTGATAAAAAAACATACCCACCCGGTTTAACCAAACGTGATGCCGCCTGAATAACTGCTTCCGGATGCTCAACATGCTCCAACATCTCAAGGCAAGTCACTGCATCAAACAAAGGCGCATCAAAATGCTCCACAGGTTCACAGACATAGTTTATCTTTAATTTTTCATTTACTGCATGCAAACGTGCGGTATGAATAGCACCTTCTTCTACATCAAGCCCTGTAACTTCTGCTCCTGCTTTTGCTAAGCCTTCAGATAAAATGCCGCCACCACACCCAATATCTAACACTCGCGCACCAGAAAGCGTCATGCATTGCTGAATCCAATCTAAGCGCACAGGGTTGATGTCATGTAAGGTTTTAAGCGGCCCTTCTTTATCCCACCACCGCGTTGCATGCGTTGCAAATCGAGCAATTTCGGAGGGATCAACTGTTGTTTCTTTTGTTGTCATGTAATAACAAGTCCATCGGTTTAAAAAACTGTATAACATCCGCATTCGTAATAAAGCTCAAATTATAAGGATGCTCTGCTTGTAAGCTATCAAAATACTCATAACCTGGTATTTTATTTGCAATTTTCCCAAACAAAATTAGTTTTATATCTGGCTTTTCTCGTGTAAGCCGTTTCAAAACAACCGCCATAAAAGGAGTCCAGCAGCGTGCATGATAAGGAATATGTTGCTTTTGGTACACCAAAGACGCGTTCAATAACATGAAACCTTGATTCAATAACGTCGAAAAAAAATCCTCTAGGGTTTGATGGTAACGTGTACTATCAAGTGCAGCAATGGCTGGTTGTGAAAAATCTGTACTGAGGTCCCCACGTGCATATAAAAGCATTTTGATTAAGTTACGAAGCGACGTTGCTCGATTAACTGCGCGACTAAAGCCTGTATCAGACCAAAGGCTTCCAACAGTAGCGTCCCAAAAAGCATAACCATTTGCAGAGTCTGCACGAGGATAAGGCGACTCTCCAAATAAAATATATTGCCTTGACGTCAGTGCGCTCTTAAAGGCAGCAAACAATGCATTGCTTACGGGCAAATAAGAAGATTGCTTCAATGCTTTACGTTCTAAGATTAAATTTGCAACATAATCTTGATCCATTGCCAGCAACGCTTCGTTTAAAATATCATGCCACTCGGGGTGTGTATCTTGTAATAATTCAGAAACCATCAGAAGCCATTTATTTTCATAATTTAATTATTTAGATTTAAAATATCGTCTGTAGTATATACTACCTAACAAGAAGCATCTTTCATACCAAAGTGAGTCATCATGAATAATATGTTACTCCGAAGCGCTCAAACAGAAGATTTAGACGGCATTTATGCTTTAACAAAAAGAACCGGCTTCGGATTAACAACCCTTCCCAAAAACAAAGCCTTGTTAGCTGAGCGCCTAGCGCAGGCTATCAGCTCATGTCTACATTTACCGCGTACACCACAGCATGCTTATTATTTGTTTGTATTAGAAGATCAAGACACCGGAAAACTTGTTGGTACATCAGCCATTGAGGCTCAAACGGGCAGCACGTCTCCTTTTTATGCTTACAAACTCTCAAAGCGCATTAAAACGCTGCCGCATCACCCGACTAAAAATCAACATGAAGATGAGCTTTTAAATTTAGTTAACGATCTTCAAGGACATACTGAGCTATGTACGCTTTATCTAGCGCCAAACTACCGTAAAGCGCAGTGGGGAGCCTTTTTATCACGCGCTCGCTTTTTATTTATGTCACAATTTCCTCAGCAATTTTCTGGCACTGTTATTGCTGAGATGCGCGGCGTAACAAGATCCGATGGCCACTCTCCTTTTTGGGATGCCCTCGGTTACCATTTTTTTCACCTTTCTTTTGCTGAAGCAGACAAGCGCACGCTATCAACCGATAAGCAATTTATTGCTGATTGCATGCCCGAATATCCTATTTACGTTAAATTACTCTCGCCTGAAGCACAGGCTGTAATTGGAAAACCTCATCCTTCAACCGCTCCGGCCATGCAACTGCTAATAGATGAAGGGTTTTATTATAATCATTATGTCGATATTTTTGATGCAGGACCTGTTATTGAATCGCCTTTATCCCAGATTAAAACATACCAATCAGCCGAGATATTTACGCTCAAATCAATAGAAAAAAACGTAGAATCCCCACTGCTCCTGTTATCTAACACCAGTCCTAATTTTCGTTCAACCAAGGCGCAAGCCATACTCAATCGAGAAGCGCGTACCTGCACTTTAAGTGCTAGAACAGCTTATTTATTGCAGCTGGAGCCAGGCGCATTGGTACGTATTGCCCCCTTTTAATTCAGCCTTACCTTCTGCTAGACACTGGTAATTTATTCATGTTACTTTAAAGCGCAAGTTTAACTTGTAATATTTTTTACTATTTTTGTTCGAGGGTAATCTTTATGAAAAAACAGTTGACAACCGCTTTATTTTGTATGGGCGCATTCTTATCAGCACCCACACAGGCAAACAACGAGCATATGCTTCAACTCACACCAAGTGTTGATTATGATCTTCCTGCAAACGAACCCCAAGCTTTTACTAATGTTTTTAGATGGACCATCAATGCTGAGTGCACCATCATTAAAAGTGATGCAAAAAGTGCCATTTTATTTAAAGTCTTACGAAAAGAAGGCCGTATCAACGATATTACGCTTTCACGCGGAGAATCTTTACGGTTCAACATTCAGCCAAAAGAAACATTTAACATCTCAGCCATACCCGGTGCTGCCGTTGAGCTCACTAACGAAGGTGAAACCACCATTACGGTACATTGTACTGAAGCAACACGAGCACCCGATCAAGATAAAGCAACTCACTAAGATTAAATAAAACCCAATCTCGGTTGATTTTATTTCTATGTATGCATATAAATGTACTATATGCATTATTAAAATACCAATCTTCCGAGTTGAGGTTTTTATGGTTCGTCACACATCCCATGAGCAGGTTGATTTAACAATCCCTCCTCAATTCAATTCAGCTAATCCTAAAAACACAAAACAAATTACGTTAGGTGATTTACATTCGAATGCCATCAAACTGATTCATACACTAACACGCCATGGCATTTGTCGTATTGATCCCGAAGATTATCAGCAGCTTCTTTCACTATATCAAAAAGAAAATCCAACCGAAGCGGATAAAACAGCGTTTCGAAACTGTCTTCGTACTAAAATCAAAATTACAAATACAAATACGCTAGTACGGCTGATTGGCGACACCATGGCCGATCGCGGTAAAAATGACTTATATGTTCTAGCTATTCTTGATTTATTACATAGCAAAAATGTCCCTGTTTCAACTTTGCTTTCAAATCATGACATTGAACTCATGCTGGCCTATGAAGCCTATAAAAAAACAAACGCATCTACTTTAGATACACGAGATACAATAGGCATTATACCAGAGCAAAAATGCTCGTTAAAAGCACTTTCAGACAGCATAGGTGATGTTGGTAAAACATGCTCTCCAGCTATATTTAAAAAGCTAATGGATGAGACTTATCTCCCATCAGTAAAACTTATTGATTACTCATTAAGTAATACAACGCCTACACATATCACACTGTTTACTCATGCCCCCATTCAATTATCTTCGATTGAGGCTGCAGCCAAGGCTTTAGGTGCAGCATACGACGGTACAACACCTGAAAGACTTGCTCATAGCATTGATGTAATCAATCAAGCCTTTCAAGAACGTCTTCAACGGGGCGAATTAAACACGCTGTATGATGGTCACTCCCCTAGCCCTATTTATTCTCTCATATCAGATAGAGAGGAAAATTTAGAAAGTGGTTCTGAAGATATTCCAGCTGAACACATTACATTTGTGTATGGACACACCAACGCAGGGGTTCCAACAAGAGACAATATTGTAAGACTTGATAATCAGTTAGGAAAAGGAAGTCATAATCCCCCTGAACCAGACCCTGTTTTTACATCCAATGAAAGCGGCTCTAAGCGCCAGGATTTTTTGAATCATCAAGATGATTTTATTTTAGAACTTACGCAATTCAAAGCGCTACTCCAATCTAATGCGCGAAAAAAAATCATCACAAGAAGTTATATCCAAACTTGTGATGAAGCAGTCAAACAATATGAGGCTTGCTTCAAAACGCATAGCGCGGCTCCTATCACACCTAAAATATTTGCTGAAACATGTCGTTCAGAAGCGTTTAATGCGTATATTAAAACACTAAGGAACTTGAGCGCATTAAGATATAAGCTAGAGCAGCAGCCCGATTTACCTGAAGAAACAGCAAAACATCTAGATAAAGTAACACATCAAATACAAACTATTTCTGCTGTATTTGAAGATATCAATAAACAACACCCTGATACAGCACTAAAAGATGTATCAGCAGCTCTAAGAAAAGAAAGTAGATCACATTATTTTTATAGTGAAACCGTTGAGCATTTTAAGCAATGGGACTTAACGCCAGAAAAAAGCAAAATACAAGATAAACAGTCAGCTATGCTCTGTTCATTACTTCTGCTAAACGCAAATAACCCGCTGGAAAAACCTAATATCATAGGAGAAAAGCCAGAACCACTGAGAGATTTTGATAGTTATCTAAAAGCAATATTAATCGAAGGATTACCCGATATTTTTGCTTCAGATACGCAAGCAGCATTAGCGATTCGTATTACATACCCTAATACTAAAGAGGATGCAGACGATATTATTCAAGCACTTGGATTAAATAAAGGACCTATAAGCCTTGAGTATTTTGATCTTGAGGCACTGGATAGACTATCAAAAATAAGCACCCCGCCTTTGAGTACGCCATTATGGACCGTACTAAAAACCATGAAAAATGTCGCTCCGGCAGCTGACTTAGCCAGCAGTACCACTTTGAGCATGCATCATGCCCCTGCGCATACGTATACGCCTAGTCAATGCACTTTAGCTGAAAAAATTAGAGCCTACAAAGAGACGCTGCTTCTTCTATCAAGCAATCAAATAAAAACAACAACAGAACCTTATGTTGCTTTAAATATTGCTCATTCGGCTATTAAAATAATGGGTAGTTTTTATGATGAAAGCCTCATATCAGCCAAAGACAAGCAAAGCATTCAAGATGATTTTAAATACATACTTGAAAAAAGTAAATTCTTTGAGAAGCAGCAAACAAGCAAAGAAGCCCGAAAAACAGCAGCAGATCAAAAAGCATCTGCTCGTTGCTTAGAAATCATGACTGATACATTAGGTATGAGCGATAAAGATATAGAAAGTCCGCGTTTAAAGCACTTATCAAAAGATAAAAAAGAGAAAGCTAAAACCGAGGGTGTACCTGAATTTATGGTATTTCAAGAGACAAAAACCAGACCCCTAACTCCCTCTCTCTTTTTAGATGAATTTATTCCTGTTGACTTTACACCTGAGTATTTGTTTTCAGCTAAATTACCCACACAAAGTAACCCTGATGAGGTTAAACATGCCTTAGGTCTTACAGATAAAAATAGCGTTTTAGAGCCAAAAAACTTTAATTTAGACGCACTTGAACGATTATATGAATCAAAAAAACAAGGTAATAATCAGTGTGCTATTTGGCTTATTTTTGCATGCCAACATATTGATACTTCAACAAGGCTAACTGAGAAAGAGAAAGTCTCATACTACCGTAAGATCGCCGCAAAACTTGATGAAAATCCTTACTTAGCACAAGATGATAAAGATAAACTTGTTGAGATGATTAAAAATAAAGAGATGACTCTGTCTGAAAAACTTAAATTAGAGGATGAGCTCAAGCGTTTAGAAAGAAAAAAACCACACGATTCCGAACTACAAGCAAAAGCAGCAGCAATTAAAGCAAAACTCGCTGCACTCGTCGGCACAACAGGCCCTGGAGCAAGCAGTCTAGATGATGATTTGTTTTTACACACTTCACTTAAAGCACCATAAAACCTCTGATACGCGCCACTTGATCATCCAGAACTCAGGTTACAGTACGAATTACCCCTCGTTTTAATGCTCTCGTGTTGCTAAAAATCGAATGTCAGGATAACGTTCTTCAGCTAATGCGAGATTAATACGCGTAGGCGCAAGGTACATTAATGCATTTCCACCATCGAGCGCTAAATAATCTTCCGCTTTTGCTTTAAATGCTGCTAAGGCTTTTTCATCTTCTGCATACACCCAGCGCGCACAAGACACACTCACAGCGTCATATACACATTGAACGTTGTATTCATACTTAAGACGATGCGCAACCACATCAAACTGTAATACACCAACAGCCCCTAAAATTAAGTCATTTCGAGCCAGAGGCCTGAAAATTTGCGTTGCCCCTTCTTCAGACAGCTCAATCAAGCCTTTTAATAATGCTTTACTTTTCAACGGATCTTTGAGGCGTACAGCACGAAATAGTTCCGGTGCAAAATTAGGAATGCCTGTAAATTTTAATGTTTCACCTTCAGTAAACGTATCGCCAATACGAATGGTGCCATGGTTATGTAAGCCAATAATATCACCTGCATACGCTTCATCAGCATGCTTACGGCTACTGGCCATAAACGTTAAAGCGTTACCTAATGTAATCTCTTTCCCAAGCCTTAAGTGCTTTACTTTCATGCCTTTTTTAAATTGCCCTGAAGATATACGCATAAAAGCAATTCTGTCTCGATGTTTCGGATCCATATTGGCTTGAATCTTAAAAACAAACCCTGTGATTTTTGACTCTTCAGGGTGAACCACACGCTCTTTGGCTTCTCTTGGCTGAGGTGGCGGTGCAAAGGCAACAAAATCATCTAATAATGCACCAATACCAAAATTATTAATCGCCGAACCAAAATAAACAGGGGTGAGCTTTCCAGCTAAATACGCCTCTAAATCTAAAGCATGTGATGCGCCTTTAACTAACTCTATTTCATCTCGTAATTCTTCTGCACCAACGTCGCCTAAGAGCTGATTTAATTCAGGATTATCTAAGCCTTCAATAACCCGTGCCTCTTGCTTCTCAGTATTTTTTCCTGATTGATATACAAATATTTTATCTTGATACAAATGATAAATGCCTTTAAAGCGGCTTCCCATGCCAACAGGCCATGTGACTGGAGCACATTGAATTTTAAGTACTGTTTCGATTTCATCAAGCAAGTCAATTGGCTCACGCCCTTCTCGATCTAATTTATTAATAAACGTCATAATCGGCGTATCACGCAGACGACACACGTCCATTAATTTGACCGTTCTGGTCTCAACGCCTTTGGCGACATCAATCACCATTAATGCTGAATCAACAGCGGTCAATGTACGATAGGTATCTTCTGAGAAATCCTCATGCCCTGGGGTATCAAGCAAATTCATTATATGATTAAGATGCACAAACTGCATCACAGACGTTGTAACAGATATACCACGCTCTTTCTCCATGGCCATCCAATCAGAGGTGGCATGACGTGATGCTTTTCGACCTTTGACCGTTCCTGCCATCTGAATAGCGCCACCAAAAAGCAATAGCTTTTCAGTTACCGTCGTTTTTCCTGCATCAGGATGCGATATAATCGCAAACGTACGACGCTTTGTGAAATCAGAATAAAAATCAGACATGAACAACCCCAAGAAAGAAGAATGGTATTTTATAGTAAAAGCAGGTTAAAGAACAATAATAAAACGCATGCGTCTCATGCCATAAACCCATATAATAACCAACATGGGCATATTAAACCAAAAAATAACCGTTGAGATTCTTTCTAAAGTCAAAGAACTAGCAAACAAAAAACACCCTGAAGATTCACTTGGAAGGCCTCTGCCACCAGCTACTCAAAGCGATTTTTTCTCAAGGCATAATACTTTTTTTGGTCGACATACTTTAAATGACCGATTGCTTCAGAGTTTTCGTGCTTTTCTAATCAGCAAAGCAGAACTCCCCCCTCAAGACAAAGAACGCATGATCATAGCATTCCAAACATCACTCAATACAGCCAAGAATACTGCTTTTTTTTATTCTATATTCCAGAAAAACGCGAATTTATTTTTATTAGATACTGCCCCCGTTAGCATGATTATGGACAGAGGCTTTGTACCTTAAATATTAACATCACAAAAAAACAAATTGGAATAATATAGGCCTTTATGATATAATAGCGATCTAAATAACCCGTTTATGCTAACTAAAAAATCACTTAGAGTAAAATAATGCCTGAAATAGCAGAAAAAAACAGCCCCCTTGAACTATCAAGCCAAAGCAGTAATGAGTCCATTCGAACTGACTCCGAAACCATGAGTGAAGATGCGAATGAGCCGAATGCTCACCCGCTTTCCCCTCGGCAATTTGAAGCGTCAAAAAACAGACTCAGATTTTACAGTTTTCCGGA
The DNA here is from genome assembly GCA_022600515.1 of Gammaproteobacteria bacterium. GTDB lineage: Bacteria > Pseudomonadota > Gammaproteobacteria > Legionellales > Legionellaceae > JAALKW01. The sequence continues at coordinate 5,225 of JAHZKG010000053.1, read as the reverse complement.
GCCCACCAGACCAGATAATACAGGCTGCCTTCCTGATGCGTTTTGTGCGCCTGGCTGCCCTATGTCCTAGTTGATGTTATTTAAATACCCTGACGTGCCTTAGCAATCGCCTGACGAATTTTTCCGGCTTCATCAGATGAGGCGTCAATCACTTCAAGCAAACGCTCCCAGTGACGCACAGCCTCTTGATAATGGTGCTGTGAGTACGCATCAAAAGCAAGCATGGCCAAGGCATCTGGTTGTTTAGGATTTTGCTTTAAAATCGCATGTAGCAACAAGCGAGTTTTATCATCAAACGCATTATGATTGAGCTCCCAAATACTTTGTGCATAATGCAAGCTATATTCATGGTTATCAGGATCGAGGCCATGCGCCATAATATAGGCTTCATTGGCATGCTGCCAATCACCTGCTGAGCCATAAACGCGCCCTAATAAAAACCAGGCCTTTGCATCTTTGGGGGTTTCTGCAATACGTGCCCTTAAGCGCTCAACAATTACTTCCGTGCTACCCAGTGCTTGAATCACTTGCTTGGCTTCACGCTGTTTTTTTTCAATTAATTTAAAGCCCTGCCATTCAAACCAATTTCCCCAGACAAGATAACCAACCAACAAAAAAGCGACCAAAACAGGTATTAAAACAAAAACCAGTGCTTTTTTATGTCGTAAAGGATACAGGGCAACAAGTAACCCAACCAAGAGAAAGCCCCCTAAAACACCCCAGTCAAACATGTTGCGTTCTCCGCCAAAACAAAATAAATCCTATACTCAAAAATAAAACCGGCGCCCCCCAAAGTATAAAAGTAGTTGATTTAAGTGGGGGCTTAAACAAAATAAAATCGCCATAACGCGCGGTTAAATACCGCACAATCTCATCATCACTTTGACCTGTTTGAACCAGCTTATATACCTCTTCTCGCAAATCTTGTGCGAGCGGGGCATTAGAATCCGCTAAATCTTGGTTTTGACACACCAAACATCGTAATTCTCGTAATAACCCCTGAAACTGTGCCGTTTGCTTTGGATTATCAAGTGGATACAAGACTTCTGCATGCGAAATCAACGGCATAAATATACATAATAAAATAGCAAGAGCATATGATTTAAATCTCATACCAGCGCGTCCCATTTGGGCTGTAATATCTCATCCCAAATATGTGCATTAATAATGCCTACATAGCGATAACGAATAAAGCCGTTTGAATCAATTAAAAACGTCTCTGGTGTACCATAAACACCGAGCTCCATGCCCGCATGTCCTTCTCTATCCTGGCCAATCAAACGATATGGATTTCCCCAGGTTTGAAGCCAACCCATGGCATCAAATGGATCGTCTTTATAATTAAGCCCATACAATGGCACCCCTTTATCAGCAAGCGTTAATAAAAACACCTGCTCTTCAGTACACACATCACACCAGCTGGCAAACACATGTAAAATAGCCGGATGTCCTTTGATATTATCCGCAGAAAAAAAACGAGATTTATCACCCAGCACAGGCACTTCAAACGCAGGTAGTTTTTGATCAAGCCGAGCTGAAGGTAATTCAGCCGGATTCAACGACAAGCCTCGCCAAAAAAAAGCAGCTAACAGCCCAAAAACACACATGGGCAAAAGACCCCACGTTAAATAACGCTTCATACTGCTTTCCTTATACGAGACGCACTCAAAAGCGCTAAGAGCCCGCCTAATAAAATCAAAAACCCACCGCCCCAAATCCAGCGTATCCCAGGTTTAAACATTAGCCTTAACGACCATGCGCCTTGCTGAAGCGGCTCGCCTAAAGCAATATAAATATCACTAAAAAATCCTGCGCGAATACCGGCATCACTCATCACAGTATGAGTCACATGATAAACGCGCTTTTCAGGACAAATAGAAAACTGCTTTTTTTGCTTTGAAAACTTAAAGCATGCCCGTGTCCCATCATAATTGGGGCCTTTTAAATCAGATACATCTGATAAATTAACCGCGTAACCAGACCAGTGCATCACTTCTTTTGGCATGAGCTTTATATCTTGCTCTAAACCAAAGCCTGCCGACACACTAATCCCCAATACAGTAATCGCAACCCCTATATGGGCGAAAAACATACCCCAAAATCGCAGTCCAATCTGTCTGAGTTGAAATATCTCAAGCCGTGTTTTAAGGCTTTTACAGGTGGCTAAAATAACCCATACGCCAAGCGCAAGCCCTAAAAAAACCAATGGCTGTATAGGTGCTTTAAACCAAATAAAAATCAGTATCGGCGACAAAATACTCAATAAAAAAGCAACTTTCAATAACAAACCAAGCCGCTGCCATGTATCTTGATGGAAGCGTGCATTAACTCCAAACCCCATCAATGCCAAGACAGGCAGCATCAACGGCACAAACACCGAATTAAAATAAGGAGCACCCACTGACAACTTACCTAAATTTAAAGCATCGATTAATAATGGATAAATAGTACCTAATAACACGGTTAACAACGCAACACTTAAAAATACATTATTCAGTAATAATCCACCTTCTCGTGAAATCAAATAAGGCTTATGTTTATCTTTTAATGCATCAACACGTGCCGCAAATAAACCGAGCGATCCACCCACAACCACGAGTAAAAATAATAAAATATAAAGCCCACGTGCCGGATCGACTGCAAACGCATGCACCGAGGTAAGTACCCCGGAACGTACCAAAAAAGTGCCTATTAAACTCAAAGAAAAAGCAGTAATTGCAAGTAACACTGTCCAGGCTTTCAAATAGCCTTTTTTTTCATTCACCACCAGTGAATGCAACAATGCAGTGCCTGCAAGCCATGGCATAAACGAAGCGTTTTCAACCGGATCCCAAAACCACCAGCCGCCCCAACCAAGCTCTCGGTAAGCCCACCAACTGCCAAGTGTAATCCCTGCGGTTAAACAAGACCAAGCAGCAAGCGTCCAAGGCCGAGCCCAGCGTGCCCAAGCGGACTCTACGCGTCCAAGCCAAAGCGCTGCAATTGCCAGTGAAAAAGCCACCGAAAAGCCCACATAGCCCATATATAGCATCGGAGGATGAAACAAAAAACCAGGGTCTTGTAACAAGGGATTTAAATCTCGGCCCGTACTATTGAGCACCTCAAACTGCCGTAAAAAAGGATTAGAAGTACACAGCAAAAAAAACAAAAAACCAAGGCTTAAAACACCTAAAACCCGCAGTACACGCTCATATACAGCACGCTCTAAAGCGCGGCCAAATAAAACCAGAGCCACCATCCAAGCACTTAAAATAAACACCCACAGCAGCATCGAGCCCTCATGCCCCCCCCACACCGCACAGAGTTTATAAAACCATGGCAAAGACGTACTACTGTTCAATAAAACATAACGAACCGTAAAATCATCGGTTAAAAAACAAAGCGTCAAAGCAACATAAGCGCATGCAACACATACGCCTTCTGCTATCACATAATAAGTCACTGATTTTGGAGAGAACATTAAAAATAAAGTAAACAATGCAGCTAGAATCAAAAAAAACGTACCAAGTTCAGGAATCATGTTTTAGCCTCTTTTTGTGCTTGCTCTCCTTTCATCAGTGCGGCAGCCGCTTCAGGGGGCATATAATTTTCATCATGCTTTGCAAGCACACGCTGTGCATCAAACGCGCCGCTGTCTAAAACATGCCCTTCGACAACCAACCCTTGGCCTTCACGAAATAAATCAGGTAATAATCCCGCATAATGAACTAGAACCGTTTGGTTCATATCCGTTAATTTAAATTGAATATTTAAATCATTACCGCGAAGAATACTGCCTTCTACCACACGGCCGCCCATGCGAATATTAAGCGCTTTAGGTGCACTACCAAGGCTCACTTCTGTAGGTGTATAAAACAAGCTAATATTTTGTCTTAAGGCATACATCACCAAAGCTACCACCAATGCTAACAAACAAACGGGGATTAATAATTTAACTAATTTTTTTCGTCGTACAGGATGCATTAGACCTTCTTATGCCAACGCGCGAGCATACGAAAAACACGTTTCTTTTGCAGTTTGGCGTGCAATAAATGCGTGATAAAAACAACAAAAACGGCACCATATGCAGGCCAGATATATCCGGCATAGCCTCCCATATGAAACCAATTTAATCCTAAACTCATAATATATTTTCTTCCAGTAAAGCCTGAACCCATTTTGAACGATATTCTCTTGCAAGCAAAATATTACGTGATTTTAAGCTAATCATATATATTGCGTATAAGAAAAACCCAATAATCATCATCAATAACGGATACAGCATGCTCGCATGAATTGCGGGTTTAGCAAACGCCATAAGGCTTGCACCTTGATGCAAGGTATTCCACCAATAGACTGAATAATGAATAATCGGCAAATCAAGCAACCCAACCAGGCTTAAAATAGCCATTAATTTATCGCCTGCGGCTTGGTTTTGATACGCTTGCTGTAACACCAAAATAGCGAGATATAATAAGAGCAGCACTAATTCTGACGTAAGCCTTGCGTCCCATATCCACCACGCACCCCACATGGGCTTACCCCACAAACTCCCCGTGATCAGCGCTAGCAGTGCCATACTCGCACCAATCGGCGCTGTGGCACGCAATAGAACCCCTGCAAGCTTAATACGCCAAACCAGTAAGCTAAGGCTCAAAGCCCCCATAAAGGCATACAGTGCCATTGAAAGCATCGCAGCAGGCACATGCACATATAGCATGCGAAAGGCATCACCTTGCTGATAATCGGCAGGCGCAAAATAAAGGCCCCAGACCGTGCCCACCGTCAAAAATAACAAAGCAAACCGGCCAAACCATGGGGTCCACTGGCCTATCCGTTTATAAAAAATCTTAGGAGATGCTAAAAAAGCTAGAAAACGCCACATATTATACTCAGATCACCTTCAAAATAGGTCTTAATTTTAACATAAAAAACAATACAAACCTATATTGCCCCCCAAAACACGGTAAACGCATCTAAATTTGTGCCCCCAAAAGCAGGCCTTTTACATCTAATAGCCCATTAGGTTAATTGACAGACACTTAATGTGATCACATTGCGATCAAGTTGAATTATTTAAGACTTTTTTATGGGGTTGAATATGCCTCGACTTTAGCCATTTATGCGGCTAGCGCAAGCTGGTAAAGCAAGAGGCTCTCGTATTCCCCTTCTATTTTTGGAAGTTCATCATTAATTGCGGACTTTGAAAAATACTTTTGTTTCCAAATTGAGCGCCTCACGACCAT
>JAHZKG010000052.1 GCA_022600515.1 Gammaproteobacteria bacterium | reverse complement strand
TGGGAGGACATTTTTCTTGGCGCGTTTAGCGCAAAAATGTCAGACGCAGGACAGTCGAGGCCAAAATACTTGCCGCGTTGACGAGTCTATTTCGGGGACTTGGATGTCCCGGAATCTATCACGAGGTAGCGGCACGCTTGTAAGCTTTCTCCCTGTTCAACATAAAGTGACAACACATTGCCTTGTTGTCCGTTGAGCTCAATATTAACACTGGATAGTCTGTTGATGGCTTGTGTGTCGGCTGAAGTGAGCACAAGCTTAATATCATGAAATAAATGGGTTATATCTTGCGTTTTAAGTGCGTGAATTCTAGTGATTAATTGATCTATATTAAGCATTACAGGACCGAGTTTTTTAAAATAAGCCAGTATTATACCGCTGAGATCATAAAAAGTACGGTTGTTGGGTTGCCGTTAGGTTAGGTCGTGTAGAAAAAGCCTCACTTGAGTGAGGCTATAATAGCACCTAAAAATCGTGTTGCTTCGCCACCCGTTACCGCACGATGATCAAAGCTTAAAGAAAGCGGCAATAAATGACAGGATCTAATGTCACCCTTGTTACTTTGAACGCCTTCGTATAATCGACCGACAGCAAGAATAGAAACGCTCGGAGGAACAATAATAGGGCTTGCAAAGCGGCCTGAAAATTTTCCAAAATTAGACAAAGTAATGGTTGAGCCAGTGAGTTTGTCAGCCGGCACTGTACGGTCTTGAACACTGATTTTAAATGCATTAATTTGTTCACGTAATGCGGTGTCAGTTTGGCTTTCGGCATTATGAATTACAGGAACAAACAAGCCATCAGCATTATCCATTGCAAGGCCTAGATGCACTTCATCAAAACATTTTCGTGCGCTATGTTGTGTATTAAACCAAGCGTTTAGCGCAGGCTCTGTTTTAGCTGCAGCGCAAATAGCGCGGATGAGACGGATGCTAATATCATCTTGACCAACCCAGGCTGACACATCGGCTTCATCAAAAATACTGACAGGCACAACGGTTTCGTGTGATTCAACCATACTGTTTAGCATGGCTCGACGAACGCCACGTAAAGGTTCAAATCCTTCAGGCGGGGTGGCTTGTTTCTTGGCTTCTAGTTCAACATCTTCAATGGTGACAAGCTGGCTAGCACCGGTGCCTATTATGTTTTTTAGATCAAGATTTAGTTTTTTTGCGCGTAGTCGTGCCGCAGGGGTTGCTTTAACACGTGTGCTCGCGTCAGCTGAACCAATAATAAAGTCATCACCGAAGTTTTCAGTGCTCTCTAAAAGTGTACCGACAACTGTGCCTTTGTCTTCGCTTGTTGTTGCATTTTCTTGCGTGAAGGCTGCAAGTGGGTCGCCGGTTTTAATAATATCACCGGGTTGTCCAAATAATTTCCCAATGATACCTGCCTCAGGGCAGGGTACATCAACAACGGCTTTGGCCGTTTCCATTGAAACCAGGGGTTGGTCAATGGCAACTGTATCGCCTTCTTTGACAAACCATTCGTGAATTTCTGCATCAGGCAAGCCTTCGCCTAAGTCGGGTAAGTTAAAAACAGTCATGATTACTCCATTTATGCCGTAATAAGATTATGCCAAAATACTGTGTACGCTCTCAGTAATGCGCGCAACACTGGGTAGATAATGCTTTTCGAGTTGAAAATAAGGGATGGTAATGTCATAGCCTGTAACACGCTGTACAGGGGCCAATAAGGCATCCAAGCTATTTTCCATGATTTGTGCTGAAATTTCTGCACCCACACCACATGATTTAGCTGCTTCATGGATAATAACAGCGCGCCCTGTTTTCTCAACTGAAGTTAAAATAGTATCGATATCAAGCGGCTTAATGCTTGCAACATCTATTACTTCGCATGAAATGCCTTCTTCATCTAAGGCACGTGCCGTTTGTAAGGTTTCGTGAATACTAGAGCCCCAGCTAATCAGCGTGACATCGTCGCCTGTTTTCAAGGTAAAGCATTTACCAAGAGGCAATGCTGCGCCATCGTCTGGAACGGGCTGTTTGACTAGGCGATACATGCGATTAGGTTCAAGAAAAATAACCGGATCGGGATTGCGTATGGCGCTCAATAAAAGACCATAGGCCCGTTTAGGAGATGAAGGAATGATAACCTGCAAACCTGGAATATGTGCAAATAAAGCTTCTGTGCTCTCAGAGTGATGCTCTGGTGCATGAATGCCTCCACCAAAAGGGGCACGAAAAACGAGAGGGCAGGTTAAACGTCCTCGGGTACGATTACGCATGCGAGCGGCATGAGAAATAATTTGGTTTAGCGCCGGATAAATAAAGCCCGAAAATTGAAATTCAGCAACGGGTTTTAAGCCTTGTGTTGACATGCCGATGGCAAGTCCTGCAATCATGGATTCAGCTAAAGGGGAGTCAAACACACGTTGTTCACCAAATCGTTCTTGAAGGCCTGCTGTTGCACGAAAAACACCGCCGTTTTTACCAACATCTTCACCAAAAACAACCACGTCTTCATCTTGATTGAGCTCATAGGCCAGTGCTTGGGTAACCGCTTCAAGGAGTGTAATATCAGACATAATTAGAGCGCCTCCATCATTGCTGCACGTTGCTCGAGTAAATCAGCGGGTATTTCAGCGTAGTGATAATCAAACATACTTTCTATCGGCTGAGGCGTGCGATTTAAGTAAGTTTGCACTGCATCATCAATTTCAGCTTTGAGTGTTTGTGTTAAGGCTGCTTCATCGGCCTCACTCCAGTCATGCTCTGTTTCTAAAAAGCATTTAAAGCGTGCAATAGGCTCACGATGTTTGGCTTCTTCTACGGCATCTTGAGGTTGATAACGCGTGGCATCATCTGCTGTGGTATGGTCTGACAGGCGGTAGGTGATTGCCTCAACCAAAGTTGGTCCTTCACCACGACGTGCTTTGTCTATGGCCTGCCCTATGACGTCTCGTGTGGCAATCATGTCATTGCCATCCACTTGAATGCCTTCAAATCCTGCGGCAATTGCTTTTTGTGCCAGGGTTTCTGTTCTAGTTTGCTGCTCGATGGGAACAGAAATAGCCCATTGATTATTATTAATCACAAAAACAACAGGTAAATTCCAGGCGCCGGCAACGTTCAGTGCTTCATAAAAATCACCTTCTGATGTGCCGCCATCGCCAATACAGGCGAGCGCCACATGAGGTTGTTTTCTATGCTTAAATGCGAAGGCAACCCCTGTAGCATGTAAACATTGTGATGCGATAGGAACACACAATGGAAAATCTTTCGATTGGCAAGCAAATTGACTGCCTCGCTCATCACCACCCCAGTAGGCAAGAATTTCAGACATGGTGACACCGCGTTGTAACTGTGCTGCATAATCTCGATAATAAGGCACAAACACATCTTCAGGTTTTAAGGCGTGCCCAATGGCGGTTCCAATGGCTTCCTGCGAATTAACCGGCGCATAGGTTCCCATTTGGCCTGTACGCTGTAATGCAATTGATTTTTTATCAAACAAACGGGTTTTTAGCATGGTTTGATAGAGTTCAAGCAATGTATTTTTTTGTTGTGCAAATGCAGGAAGCGGGGCAATGAGCTCACTTTTTTCGTTGAGCACTTGGCGGTAAGAAATTTCAAAACGAGCAACCACTGTCATAACAGCCCATTTCCTTATGTAAAGTATTTGAAGTTCGGTAGCATAGCGAGAATTGAATTAAAAAACCAGGTAAACGGTAAGTGTGATGTCTGAAGACAATAATTACCACCAGTAACACTGGCCATATAAATATGTATATAATTATCAAGTAATCATTCTGGTTATTTATTGAGGAGCTCATGATGACGAAGTTAAAAAACATTCATCCAGGTGAAATATTACTTGAAGCGTTTTTGCTTCCTATGAATATTAGCCAGAACAAACTTGCGTGTGATATTGAAGTGCCTCCTCGGCGAATTAATGAGATTGTTCATGCGAAGCGTGGCGTTACTGCTGATACAGACTTAAGGCTTTCACGTGCATTAGGAACCTCAGAAGGCTTTTGGTTAGGTTTGCAAGCTGATTATGATTTAGAAGAAAAGAAAATTATTCTTAAAAGTAAATTATCAAGAATAAAATCTTTGGTTCCATCTGATAATATCTTGGGAGAATATGTAGAAAATTAATCCTAACGTTGTGTGCTTCGAAACACCTGGCAGTAAGAACTCACAATGCCGAGGAAAATTCAGGGCATTGTAAGTTTAGGGGGGTGATTAAGGTGACAGGGTAGGGTGCGTGGCCATCAATTCTTCTAGTAACTGAATACATGCCTCTTTCATTGGATGCGCTTCAGCTGAACCACGCAACCAATCTAACGCGGTTTTACCTGTCGTTGATTCTTGATGAAGGTCAATTTTAAATGCTTCCATATTATCTAATAATATTTTCACAATAGAACATCGGCTTCTTGAACTCGCTCTTCTTAGAAGTAAGCCGTAATTGTATGACTCTAACGCATCGTTTAATGCTGCTTTGAATTTAGAATTTTTTTCTTGCTGAATCAATGCATCTAATTGGGTTCGTGATGAATTAAAAAAGCTAGACCATTTTCCAAATTTACAACTGGGTTTGGCGTGTTCTGATGTCCCTTCAGAAGCAGCAGCTGCCCCTTCGCTGAGGGTCTCAGATGGTTTTTCTAGGATAGTGACATTTGAAACGGTCGTGCTAGTGGTGTTATCAGGCTCTTGTTCTCCTTTTATGTTGAGTAAAAACGCGCAGACGTAGAACTCAGGAGAAAATACTTTTCGTAGGGTTTCTGGGTCAAGTATATTGATAATCATATGAAAAAAATTATCGGTGGTGCCTTCGATAACCCCAGTAGGGCCTACAAGCCCAGGTTTATACGCCTCTGCTTTTAAAAGAACGCCCTCCTCCATGTCTTCTTGCTTCAAACACACAGAGCCTTCTGCTCCTAGTGCGGTATGATCATTTTTGGCATTAATCGCTAAAAATCCAGGGCAATAATCACCATCGGCTTTTCCTTGTGTCACTTTTTCTTTAAGAAGAGGAAAATCTGACATTCTTTGGTAACTGCTTAAAGCATTAGATGTGATAAAGGCTTGACCACCCGGCTTTAGAATAATGTTTAATACTTGCTTTAAGTTAGCCACTTGATCCGGTGTCATAAAATGAACGACATTGCCTAACCAAACATAATCATATTTATTCGTATATGTAGTATCTGATGCATCAGCTGGAGATAAGTTTTGTATGGCATCGCCTGATACAACCTGAAGCAGGTCACTGATAGGTTCATCATCTAACAGCACAGAGGGTGTCCTTTGCATTCTTTCTTGTAATTGTCTTGCCGCTTCAACGCCGTATTCAAACGCGTCAACCTGCGCACCTGCTGCCAATAATCTCCAGGTCATGGTGCCGAGGCCTGCACCTATATCAGCAACGACCGGATGTATACCCGTCGCTTCATACTGCGCTCTAATTTCAGCAACAAGCGCTTGTTTTTCAGCAGTAAAATAGGGGAAAGCATAACCAAAATTAGGATCTTCCGAAGAATCTTGTGGGATAAGCTCTTTTCCTCCAGCCATACCTGCTATTTGGGCTTCGGCTCCAGAGATTAAAAAAGTAGCGCCTTCTTTAGCCGCATAGTTTTTTTCTCCTAACCATTGCTTGAATTTACCTGCGCGTTTAAAGTCCCCTTCTCCGAACATGAACCCACCTTCACCAAACATTTTTTCTCCGCAATTTACTTAAGATATGTTGTATTATCCGGTAATTATGCACTAAGGTCAAGAGTAGGTCAATTTAATGGCGCATGACGTGCGGTAACTCGGCGTCCTAACGTTGTCTGTTTTGCTTATTTCCAGTAGACTAACAGCTGTTTTTTAGGGTCAAAATACGAAATGAAAAAATTACCCGTTATTGTCGGTATGGGCGGTATGAATGCGGCTGGACGAAGTTCTGGTGGGCATAGTTATAAACGCATGGTACATGATGCGTTATCAGATGATGTGCTTCAAAGCACGTGGCAAGATTTAGGTCGCCGAATGGGGCTCGCCATTGAAGGGGATGCAACAGCTGAGCAAATTGAAACAATTAAAGCCGGCACCTTGGTGCGACGCCTTGAGCGTTTTGACCCGACGCATGTGCGCTCTCATCAAAAAGTAAACATAAGCCAATCATCTGCTGAATTTGTTGTTAACAAATCAAAAGCATCAGAAGCACACATTACAGTCACGGATGAAGATGAGGTGTTGCTGCCTGACTATACGGCTCTACCCGTTTCAAGTGCCGGCGGATTACCCAGTGGTTTTGACCCGGGTGAATTATATAACTCACATCATCATCCGCGTGGGCTTAAATTATCTATTTATGGTGCATCTGATGCACTTAACTCAATGGGCATTGAATGGGATGATGTGCTTCAGCATATTAAACCCGACGAGGTGGCTGTTTATGCGGGCAGTGCGATTTCACAAGTAGATGAGCATTCGTTACAAGGCATCATTGCACAACCGCTTATGGGCGGGCGTATTAACTCCAAAATGATGGCGTTGTCTTTGTCTGAAATGCCAGCTGATTTTATTAATAGCTATGTGATTAATAGTGTGGGCATAACAGGGCATAACGTTGGCGCATGTGCCACGTTTTTATATAATTTAAAGCAAGGTTTAGATAATATCCAGTCAGGCAAAGTAAAGGTTGCGATTGTCGGTGGCGTAGAGGCACCGTTAATGCCAGAAATAATAGAAGGGTTTCGTGTGATGGGTGCCCTCATAACAGATAAAGAGCTTGCTGATTTAGACGACGGTAATCAAATTGATCATAGACGTGCTTGTCGGCCATTTTCAAGTAATGCCGGGTTTACTTTAGCAGAAGGAGGGCAATTTGTTGTGTTGATGGATGACACACTGGCCTTTGAGTTGGGTGCTGAAGTTTATGGTGCTGTTGCAGATGTATTTATTCATGCAGATGCCAATAAAAAATCAATTGCGGGGCCTGGTGTTGGAAATTACCTTACCATGGCTAAAGCGGCTGCTTTAGCGAATACAATGCTGGGTGATTTAACCCAAACGTATGTACAAGCCCATGGCACAAGTACCCCACAAAACCGTGTCACAGAAAGTCATATTCTGAATGAAGTGGCAAAAACATTTTCGATGAAATCATGGCCAGTGACTGCTGTTAAAGCCTATGTAGGGCATACAGTGAGTGCAGCCGCAGGCGATCAGCTGATTGCATCGCTTGGCGTATGGCAGCATGGTTTAATTCCTGGTATTAAAACAATTGATCACCTGGCAGACGATGTATATAGCTCACACTTAAATATTCTAATGGACCACTTTAATGTAGGCACACAAGGCTGTGATATGAAGGCCGTGATTTTAAACTCAAAAGGATTTGGTGGAAACAATGCGAGTGCGGTGATTTTATCACCTGAACAAACGATGGATATGCTAAAAAATAAGCATGGCGCTAAAAACCATGCGGCTTATCAACAAAAAAATGATGCGGTACAGCGAAAAATAAAAGCCTTGGATGCGCAGGCGGTGGCTGGAAATGAGCGAATTATTTATCAGTTTGGTGAGTCGGTGATGGATGCGTCATCTGTTAGCATGACCCCTACATCGGTTACACTGTCTCAGTTTGAGCAATCTATTGCTTTGCCTGAGCAAAATCCGTATTCAGATTTTTGTACTTAATATTTTGATGCATAAAGGCAGCCAAACTTGCCGGTTGATCTAGGCGATATTGATAGACCGCATAAAAGGCCATGACACTTTTTAAGTAATTACGTGTTTCACCCCACGGTAAAGTATCAATCCAGATATCAATTTCGTCGATGGGGTGGCTTTTTAGCCAGCGATTCACTTGATGGGGCCCGGCGTTATATGCGGCAATCATGAGTAATGGGTTATTATCAAAGCGCTTAGCAAGCTCATCTAAATAAGCCACACCCAAATGAATGTTTTTATCCGGTATGAATAAATCTTTTGTGTTTTTATAAGCGATATGTTTTTTTCGCGCAATGTATTTAGCCGTTTTAGGCATGATTTGCATGAGGCCATGTGCGCCAACCGGTGACGTTACATCTTGCCTAAACGCGCTTTCTTGACGAATAACAGCATAGACCAAAGGCTCAGGTATATCATACTGCTTAGCATGATGCTGAATGCTTTTTTGATGTGCCAATGGAAACCGCAAGGTCAGTTGATTTGTAAGTAGTTTATCACCACTTAAATACACGCCTTTTCCCGTCCAATGTAAGTTCTGTACAAGCCAGGCGATGAAGGCACTTTTTTTGCTTTTGGGTAGCTCGCTTGAAAAGTCATTAGCCATACGGGAGGCTTGTAGTTGCTGGTGATTATGATACAGCGTTTGAATGGTTTCAATAATGCTTTGATACTCATCTAAAATAGCTGCAGCCTGACTCGCTTCTTCTGCTTGAAATGCCAGCGGTTGTTTTAACCGTGTGCTTGCCAAAAACCCATAGTAATGTCTTGTTTTAGCAAGTTCCTGATAAATTTCATCGGCTTTTTCTTGATGGCCTAAAGCGGCTTCTGCCCGCGCAAGCCAATATTGCCGAGCGGGTTCTTCGGTTTTCTGAGATAAATAAATAAGGGTTTTAACCCGCTTCCACTCATGATGCCGTAAGGCGAAACGAATTTGCCAATCAAGTAACGTGTCGTTATAAGCCTCTGGCTTAACTTGTTTAAACCAATGATATGAGTCAGGTTTGTTTCCGATGGCCTGGTACAGTGCAAATTGTGCTAAAAAATCTTGTTTTTGATTTGCGGAGAGTATGTCTGTGCTTTTTATTTTTTCAAATAATTCAATAGCACGTTTAGGATCTGATGAAATTAAGCGTTTTAGACCATATAAATAATAATCGGCATGAAGTTCACTTGGGCTTAATGAGCTAATACGCCGCGGGTTTTTTTGGATAATCTTGAGTGTACGCTTTTCGTGAGAATTTGGCAGGGTTGCGTGTGATACTAAATATTTGGCAAGTGTAATATTTCGATTTTCAAGCGCCAAATCAACACGCTCAAGAATGAGCGCGTTGGTTATGATTTTTTCGTCGATTAATTGGCTAAATAACGCATCACAAGCGGGCGGTAAATTTTTACCCGTAAGCCATATTTTTTTTGCAGCATCAACATCCATCTTGTTTTGTTGATGGCGTGAAAACTGTGCGTAGCATTGTAAGCTAATATTTGTTGAGTCTTGATAATAGCTGCTATAAGTTTCCCAATCATTATTTTTTGCTAATTGATAAAGCCACTTTTCACGAAGTTTACGAGAAAGAGGTGCATTACTGTCACTAATAAATTCGATAAAGTCAGTGTTTGATGCATTGGGAAGCTGTTTGCTCCATGCCAAATAATCCATGAAGCGATGAAGATATGAGGGGTGCTGAGGCGTGTTCGCACAGGTAGCCAGTGCGAGACAACTACCACATAGGATACGAGCGGCAGTATTTATCATTACTTTGCAAGCTGTGAGCGCATGGCTGATATCGTATGTTCGTAGTCCATACGTTTGAATATAGCAGAGCCCATAACAAATTGCGTAACCCCCGCTTGTTTGAGTAGCAAAAGATTTTTTTCAGACACACCACCATCAACCATAATAGGCAGGGCAGGGTAAGCTTGCTTTAAGGCGTTAATCTTGGGGACAACTTCAGGCATAAAAGCTTGATTCCCAAAGCCTGGATTAACGCTCATGACCAAAACAAAATCCAGATCATGAACATGATGATGTACGGCTTCAAATGGCGTATCTGGATTAAGTGCAAGGCCTGCTTTACAGCCTAAAGCTTTTATTTTTTTCAGGAGCTTATCGGGATGACGCGTTGTATCTGGATGAATGCTAATGCGATCTGCACCGGCCTGTGCAAATGGTTGAATCATGCTATCAACAGGTGAGGCCATGAGGTGAACATCAAGCAATATATTAGGAAAAGCGTGTTTAATCTGTGCTGCGATATCAGGGCCAAAACTTAAATTAGGCACATAATGGTTGTCCATAATATCAAGATGAATCCCATCAGCACCTGCTTGAAGTACGGCGTCAATTTCTTTGCCAAGCTGCATGCTGTTTGCAGCCAATAATGAAGGTAAAATAATCATAAAATCTTAGGCTGAATCAAAAGCACTATTAAATACAATATTGACGGAGTAGAGGCGATATTTTACATCAAACTGATTGGTTGTTCGTCGGGTTTGCCGGGAAAGAAAGGTTTGGGCGCTAGAAACCAGATAACGGCCATCTAAGGCAAAATAAGCATAGTCATCTAAAAAATAGCCAATACCTACAATGCCTTGGCCAACGAGCCCCGAGCGGCTGTGTCCAGCGAGTGTGAACCCATAATTTTCTTCAAGGTAGTGATTAAGCTCTGTGCCGAGTAGTACATCGTTTTTATAAAAATTGAATTTATTATTAATATAGGCAAATCCAAGGCCACCACCGATGTACGGTACGGCATGAGAAGAGTAATCACCAAAAAAGTCATAAAAAGCATTAACCGTTGCAACCCCTGATTGTGTTTTACCGCTAAAGCGCAGTCCGCTACTGGAGCTTAAATCATGGAAAGTAACATTTTCAAAGCGTAAATAGGCGTAAGGGCTGCTATTGAAAATGGCTTCAAATTCAAATCGAAAATTATCACACCATCGGTACCCGATTTGCCCGCCTATGTTTCCCATGATGTCGTGGCCCAGTTGCCCTGCACGTTCAACCGTTGCGCCAGTGATGCCTGGAATGGTTGCATCGTAAGTAAACGGGACGTTTCCTGCATAGTTGGCACCAATAATTAGTCCGGCATACCATTCAGATTTAGGATTAAAAGCGTAAGCGGTGCTGGTGATGACAAGGCTTGCGGTCAGCAGAATTTTTATAAGCCATCTCATAAAATATCATCCTTAATTATTAAATTACACTCTATTTGTATTTTGCCTCATCATATCGATAAGTAACACCAACATTCGCAAGATGGGCTTGAAAGCGTTTGCCTAAATCAAATACTGTGTTTGTTGCGAGGTATCGATAAGCAACATGAAGCGCATAATTTTCAGCAAAATTAAAAGTAATACCAGCGGTACCTTGATAGGTAAATGCACTGTCTGCTACACGAAAATCAGAGATATTTAAACGAGCATTATCTACTTTGACATTAATCCAGCCGTAGCCAAGACCCGCCCCTAAATAAGGCGAAATCGTTGGAATAATCATGGGAAAATCGTAATAGACATTTGCAAGCCCAAAAATGGCATTATTATAGCCTGCCGCAAGTGTTTCACGCTGACCATTTTCATACACATGGTTAAGCATGGCATTAATATAAGTCACTTGGCCTTCGTAGCGCATGGGATTGCTTTTGTAGCCAAAACTACCGCCCAGATTATATTCCGATTCATAATTCGCATCGGTATAGGTCACGCTAGAACGCGAGGTAGCCATATTATTGGGGAGATAGGCGTAGCCACCAAAAATATTTGAATACCAGCCATCAATCGGGATAGCCGCAGCCGCCACTGACGTCGTGAGGAGTAAGGAAAAAGCTAGAGTAGACCGTCTCACAGGTGTCCTAAGCAAATATTTAGTTGCTTCACATGTTATCGGGTTACTGCAATATTGCAAGTGCTAAAACTTTGATGTAAGAGGGTAACGCCAATCTCGTCCAAAGGCACGGTGGGATATTTTAGTGCCCAACGGCGCTTGTCTGCGTTTATATTCATTTTTTTGAATCATCTTTATAATATGTTTGACCACAGCAGCATCATGGCCTTTTGATATAATCTCAGCAATGCTTAATTTCTCGTTCATGTAATAAGCAATAATACGGTCTAATTCAGGATAATCAGGCAAGGTATCTTGGTCTGTTTGATTGTGCGTGAGCTCTGCTGAAGGGGGGCGCGTGATAATGCGTTCAGGAATCACATGGCTGATTGTATTTCGATAGCGTGCGAGCGCATAAACCAGCGTTTTAGGCACATCTTTAATCGGGGCAAAACCACCACACATATCCCCATACAGTGTTGTATAACCGATTGCACTTTCGCTTTTATTGCTGGTTGAAAGCACTAAATGCTGATTGCTGTTAGAAAACGCCATGAGCAACATGCCACGCAATCGTGCTTGCATATTTTGTTGGGTAATATCCGGCACTGTATGGTTATCTAGATGCGGTGTGAGTGTATTCAGTAATGCTTCAAACCCAGGTTCAATCGATAAGGTGTGATGTTTTACTTGTTGGAGCTGAAGTATTTTGTCGCATTCTTCCATACTCACGTCAGATGTATAGCGAGAAGGCAGGGCCAAGACTTGAACGCGATCAACACCCAGCGCATCAACCGCAATGGCGAGTGTTAATGCTGAATCAATACCGCCGGATAAGCCAAATAGAACACCCGGAAAATTATTTTTATTCACATACTCGGCAAGGCCTGTGCAGAGTGCTTGATAAATTAAAGCATGTGCTTCAAGCGGCGGAGCTATCTTAGTTTGCGTTGATTGGATGGTTTGGTTTTCAATAATAACCGATTCTAAATGCTCAATAAAAGCAGGGGCTCGTGCTTTTATTTCACCTTGATGACTCAGCGCAAACGATTGTCCATCAAACACCAGTTCATCTTGTGCACCCACTTGATTAACATAGATGAAATTAAGCGGATTGGGCGCATGAGATTGAAGTAATTTAATGCGACTTTCGAATTTTGATATTTCAAAAGGCGAGGCATTAATGCAGATCAGCAGGCTCGCACCGGCGTCAATAATCTGTTCTACAGGCCCAGACTTCCAAATATCTTCACAAATACAAAAGCCAATCGTATGCTGATTAATTGTCAGTACACAAGGCGCTTCAGGACCGGGTTCAAAATAACGTTTTTCATCAAACACACCCATATTAGGTAAATGCTGCTTTTTATAAATCGCTTTAATTTCATCTTGGTGAATAATGCTGAGTGCATTATAAAGATGCGTGTTGTCTTGGTGTGGATGGCCAATAATCGCATGGGTATTTTGTGTGGCCTCGGCAATGCGCTTTAATGCATGTTCAACGCGTGTCATGAGCTCAGGGCGTAGTAATAAATCTTCTGGTGGATAGCCTGTTAGAACCAACTCAGGAAATACGATGAGGTCGTGTTTGTCTTGATGTGCTTGAATAATTTGAATTATTTTGTCTGCATTGGCTTCTATTGCACCGACGGTGGGGTTTATTTGGGCCATCAGGAGAATCAGCGCGTTTTGCATGTTTAGTTGCCTGTTTTAGATAGTGATTTGAGTATTCAAAATACGTATTATACCTCAGATTACTAGGGTATCCAGAGAAATTGCTATTTAAAGCCACGGTAAACGCATCTAAAATTGTTCTGAACGTTTAAATAAGTTACTGTAGTTTCCTTCTCACGCGGGCGGACTCACCTATGTACAGAAGTTTTTTAAATACCGTCATACCCACCGAACCTGTCATGCCCACGCGGCATCGTTGCGTGGATAGTATTTTAACGAAAAAGCCTCAAAACCACTCCCTACTTATCCCGCTACCCGGACAAGCTGTGGTATGAATTATAGCATCACCCACTAAGACGTAGACCCTAGCACCTAGGCCACCCGGCTCGTCCCTGAGAGATGGTCAGTTTTTGTGTTTTGTTTGGGCAGCACTCGTTAAATTAACAGGTGCTTTTTTGTGCCTAAATGTATAACCCTTCTCCCGCAGGCGGGAGAAGGTGGTGCGTAGCACCCGATGAGGGGAGGATTTAATCAAAAAATCTGTTCATTTAGTATGTTTATTTTAATCCTGCGTTTTAAACGCTTTTCCAACTATCTTCAGATCAACCCTCTCCCGCCCGAGCGATAGGGTAAAGCCTTTGAAATCAATGCGTTAGGTTAGGTTTTTCTGAGGATCTCTCAGGGCTCGTCCGGGTGGTCCAGTCAAGTTACGTTTTAAAATCACTGGATGGCCCGAATGAATCGGGCCAAGTAGGCGGAGGGAGGCGTCTACTTCTCAATGGGCTACACCCAATTGTCAGCACACTTTACGGCTGTTGATTTTTATTTTCAGGTTGTGTTTCTTCTGTTGCAATATCTTTCGCGCCGTCTCGGAGTGCATTCAGTTTTTTGGTTGCATCTGTCTCAGACGGTTGAAAAAAACGGTTATTTCTTTGGGTGAACTCTGGAAAAATTTTGGAAATTGCTTTTTTTAGCTTTTCAAATGGCTCAGCTATACAGGCTCTAAACCAGGGTTGAGAACGATTGGCTGCAAATTTCCCATCACCTGGAAAATCATCTAATAAGTTAATAACATTTGTTTTAAATGTTTCTACATCAGCTGTTGTCTTCAGTGCTTCTTTTTCTCGCTCCAAAAAAACAAGCAGCATTAGGCCATCTTCAAACGCACCGAGATATCTGTTTTTTTCAGTTTTTGATTTAATGGACTGACTTCTGCTCTGAAGTTCACTGACTTTTTCTCTGAAATCACTGATTAACGTATCAAATTGCTCAATAACAAAAGTGGCTTTTTCTTCCTCTTCTTCTTTGGGCTCAAGAAGCGTTTCAGTGACTTCAATCTCTTGATCAGGAAGCTCCTCTTCAAGCGGTGTGATTGAGGTTGTTTTAACTTCTTCTATTGTTTCTTCTGTGGCTTTTTCTGTGACTTCTGCTGGCGCTTTTGTCTGATATGCCTTTATTTTATCATTGAGTATTTCGATTGTATGACGCAGCCTTTCATCGGGTTGCTCCGGAAACATGGCTTGATATTTTTCAAAACAGGCTAAAAGCAGCGCTGTTGCCGCACTCGTTTCTTCATCGACTACATTGATTTTTTCTGGGTCAAACTCTGTTTCGGTAATATTAACAAAAAGCGACTCTATTTCTTCTGCTAGTGCCTTTTGTCCAGCAGTGCCTGTAATACCCCAAATATGCGATTTAATATATGCCCTGAGTTTTGTACCTTGCGCATCCATATTAGTTAACACACCAATTATATAGGGTATGGTTGGGTGGCTCTTGCTGCTTGATGTAGGCTGTATCATCTTAAGGCCTTCTCGCATGAATGCCTCATCTTCTCTTGCTTTGACTCGAAGTGCATTTAATCCAGGTAAGCTTAGGTTGATTTCAAGCATAACATCACCGAGTTATCTAACTAGTATATTTATGGTAGTGTCTGTTCAAATGAAAATCAAATCGTTGGCGTGATATATTAAGGGCAATTATAGGCGTTTTTTTTTTTTTAATCATAGTAGTCTAGAGTTCTCGAAGTAAAAATAACTAGGGGCTGTAGCCCAATTGTCAACACAGCCTAGTAAATACCAAAGGAAGGAGATGATGTGTCTACATTAGACAAGGATGATAGTTCTTTCATGCATCAACCTGAGAATGCACAGGTTGATGAGACCATATCATTAAAAAATATCTATTCACCGCCTATGCTCATCAGGCTGGATTCAGACAACATTGCTGGGGGCATCCCAGACCTGCAAGAGGGGACTGGAACAGCAGTAGGCTGGTTTAGTTGAGCATGAGGCAGCTGACAGTGCTTAACGCGAGTGAATGGCATGCTGTATTTGCCGAAGGCAAATATTTTTATTCTCCAGATACTGCATTGATTCAGCAGTTACAACAAAATAATCCACGCGATCTGTACAAGCGTACCTATACGGCTTTTGCTTGCGTGATTTATGACACTGTCCAACAAACGGTGACCGCTGTACGAGACCATTTTGGATTAGAACCTTTTTATTATAGCGTTCATCAGGGGCAATTCATTTTTAGTAGTAATATCCCAGACATACTTAAGCACATTAAATCACCGCTTAAGTTGAATGCCAATCGAATACAACAGCTGTTTGTTGATAAGTGGTTTGGGACAGAAACCTATAGCGATGAAACCTATTATGATTCTATTTATCGTGTTGAGCCGGGTTGTGAGCTTATATTGGATTTAAATCTTAAAAAATCCCCGGTCAAAAGACCTTTTTGGGATTTAAAGCAGTGCAATCAAGTCATTGAGTACAAAGATGAACGAGATTATGTCGCACATTTTTCTGAGTTATTATCAGAAGCCGTACGCGTTCAAGTGGCGAATTCAAGCAGTTGCGCCGCAGAATTTAGTGGGGGATTAGATTCGTCCGCTGTTGTAACCGCTGCATTTAAACGTGATATTGATTTAAGCTTGTTTATGCATGTTGCGCCGCCAGGCAGTGGTTTTATTGATGACATGCCTTATGCACAGCACCTTATTAATCATTTTGGACTCAAAGAGGTTCACCTGATTGATGCAGAGCAGCTTGATATATTAAAAAACATGCATGAATACGCACAGTACTTTGCAGGTGCTGCACCTTACAATGGGCCTGTGCTGGCGAGTAACCTGCATCATGCAATAGCAGAGCAAGGGCATCATACGGTTTTATCAGGTGTGGGCGGTGACGAATGTGTATCAGGTCACGCGCCACTCAGTGTTTATTTACCCGGGCTCATGAAAACACAAGGGGTTCGTATGGCTTGGAAAGAACTGTATCAAGCCTATCAAGTGCATGGGCGTCCAGTGCCTAGTCGATTGAAGCGAAGCGTGCGATTGATGCGCATGGGGCTCTCTAATACCCAGACTTCTTTATCTGAATACGAACATAATCTATTGCAAGGGCCGGGCAGTCATCATGTGCGTATGCGTGTTGAATACGCTGCTGTACTCGCAAAAGCGCAAGGATTTCAATATGCTTATCCATTGCTATACCCACCTTTGGTTGAGTTTTGTTATCAATTGCCTTTGATTAAAAAACGAAAAGCCGGTGTGAGTCGCTGTATTATTCGTGATTATTTGGCGCAATTTTTTTCATCGGTTTTGTATGGTAAGCAAACCAAGTCGGGCAGTGTTGTGCCCGCAGCACTGGCAAAAACACGGGCGTTATTTCTTTGTGATGTGAGTTATGATGAAATTCCAGGTATTGACCAGACATCAACAAGCGGTACAGGTTCTCCAAAGTACGCGACATTTTCATCGTTTATGACTTCAACTTACCCCAGTTTAACAATACTAGGTTCGGGATCATTTGCAGAGTGCAATGGCACGACTGATGGTGCGTGTAACTCAGGCAATATCACAGCATTTTATAATAATTATATTACAAGTACGCCAGCAACTAATCCCCCTACAGCAACACCGCTAACTTATTATGCAGCGGGTCAATGTGCGAACTTTTCAATTGATGACATCTCTAATAAGCCTTGTGCTAATACAGGATATATTTGTTATGATGACTGGTATTTACCGGCTCTTTGTGAAACGGGGACGGATAGTGTCACGGGTGTTTGTACTGAAGATCCGGCAGAGACCATGACGGATAAACTGAGCGGGTTTCTTGTGAACACGGAGACTGGAAAATGCTCGCAAGGCGGCGCTTTTGGTGAGGTCGGATGTTTTGGTGCGGTTCTTTGGACGTCTACAGAATTCTCAGGTTCACCAAATACTCATGCCGGTTTTCAAAACGCAACGACCGCGCCAGATAATACAACGCAGTCTGCTTCGAGCAAACGTGCTCCTAACGTGATTCGGTGTGCTCGGGCATTGACCCCGACTACTTAGGTGCTTATTGGATGGCCTGATTCATTCGGGCCATCCAATAGCATTACATTTTAAATAGACGGGATAAATGGTTTTATCTTAAAATCTGATTTACCTGCGCTTTAAATCTAGATATGATGTGACTTAAAATTTTTAGAGGATGAACCCATGAGTTTTTTAATTTCAGATGCAGTGGCAGACACAGCAGGTGCTGCAGGTGCACAAGGTGACGGTACTTTTTCTTTGGTGATGATAGGCGTTATTTTTGTTTTATTTTACTTTATGCTGATTCGCCCGCAAAACAAACGTGCGAAAGAACACCGTGATTTAATTAACAAACTTGAAAAAGGTGATGAAGTAGCAACGTCTTCTGGCATTTTAGGTCGTGTGGTGCATTTGGATGAGCAGTATTTAAAAATGGCTATTGCGGAAGGGACCGAAGTGACATTGCAACGTAGTGCTGTGAGCTCTGTGTTACCTAAGGGAACACTTGCCGCACTTTAATAATGTAGTGATAGATAATCAATAATAAGCAATAAAAAAAGAGACTGACGATGCAAAACAAGTACCCGCTTTGGAAAAAAATCACCCTTGTGTTATTGGTTCTGGTGGGGCTTGTTTATGCAATTCCAAATATTTACACAGAAGAGCCTGCAGTGCAGGTATCTTCAAAAACACCTATTTTGCCAACGGCTTTAAAAACAAAAGTTGAGCGCATGCTTGCGTTGGCGCATCTTCAATATAAAAGCGTGACCGCTGACTCTGAAAGCCTTGAAGTTCGCTTTACATCAACCGATATACAATTACTTGCGCGTGATGTGATTAAAGCAGGGCTTGGTCCAGATTATACAGTGGCCTTGAATCTTGTGCCTTCTACACCTAAATGGCTCTCAGAAATTGGTGCTGCACCCATGAAACAGGGGCTCGATTTGCGAGGGGGTGTGCATTTTTTATTAGAAGTTGACGTGAATAGTGTTTTAACACGGCGGTATGAAGGCTTAATTAAAACCATAGGGCGTGGCTTTCGGGAAGCATCTCTTCGATATTCTGGTATTCGTTATGTGCCTGAGCGAGGGATTGAAATGCGCTTTAAAACAGAAGCCTTACTCGATAAAGCGGTTACGTATTTAAAAACAGATTTTCCTGATTTAGTTTTGAAAATATCTAAAGAAACAGCAGAGGTTTTACTTTCTTTGCCTGATACGGAACTTTCAAAAATTCGTCAAAATACAATTGACCAAACCATGAGTATTTTAAGAAACCGTGTAAATGAACTGGGTGTGGGTGAGGCTGTGGTTCAGCAACAGGGTTCAACGCGTGTTGCAGTTGATTTGCCGGGTATACAAGATGCAGCAAGAGCGAAACAAATTTTAGGTGGAACCGCAACCCTTGAGTTTCATTTGGTTGATTCAGAGCATGATCCAGTTATTGCGAAAAAAACAGGTGCTATACCGGTTGGCACTAAATTTTACATGATGGATGGGCAGCCGATTTTACTCATGCGGCAGGTTGTTTTAAGTGGCGATTCAATTACAAGTGCCATGTCAAGCTTCGATCAACAAAGTGCTTCTCCTGCGGTATCGATTCAATTAGGCGGCGGGGGCGAGGCCTTATTCACTAAAATCACACGAGATAATGTGGGCAAACGCATGGCCATTGTGTTTGTGGAGTCAAAAACAACGTTGCAAACAGTGGGTACGGAAACCAAACGGATTACGCGCCATGAAGAGCGTGTGATTAGTGCGCCTGTTATTCAAAGCGCTTTGGGTAATAATTTTCAGATTACGGGCCTACATGACTCAAAAGAGGCTGCTGATTTATCGTTGTTACTACGTGCTGGTGCACTGCCTGCGGCTATTTATCCTATTGAAGAGCGAACGGTTGGGCCGAGTCTTGGGCAGGAGAATATTCATCGAGGCATGGTCTCTCTTGCAGTCGGCATGCTGCTGATTTTAATTGCAATGCTGGTGTACTATCGCTTATTTGGTGTGGTTGCAAATATTGCATTGCTTTTGAATTTAATTTTACTCAGTGCATTGCTCTCGCTTATGGGTGCAACACTGACCCTGCCCGGTATTGCCGGTATTGTGTTGACCGTGGGTATGGCTGTGGATGCAAACGTACTTATTTATGAACGGATTCGTGAAGAGCTGCGAGCAGGACTGTCGCCGCAAGCAGCTATTCAGGCAGGATATGACCGTGCGTTTTCGACCATTATAGATGCAAACGTAACCACGCTGATTGTGGGGGTTGTTTTATTCTCGATTGGAACAGGGCCTGTACGCGGTTTTGCTGTTACCTTGTCTCTTGGCTTATTAACATCGATGTTAACCGGTGTTACCTATACGCGGGGCATGGTGAATGCATTGTATGGCAGCAGAAAAGTAGAGAAGCTTTCGATTGGCATTTGATATTTTTGGGTATTTAATATTTTTATTTAAATTGAAGTTGATGCATAAAGGGGATTTTTGTGGAGTTTTTCAACCCAAATTCAAACGTTGATTTTATGGGTGCACGTCGTTGGACGGCATTACTTTCAGCATTTATTTTTATTCTGTCTATCGCTGCATTATGTGTTAACGGCCTGAAGTGGGGGCTTGATTTCACGGGGGGCACACAGATTGAAGTCAAGTATGAAAATACGGCTGATTTAATTTCTATTCGTCAAGCATTATCCAACGTTGGGTTTAAAGAAGCGCAAGTGGTGCGCTACGGCACATCCCACGATGTTTTAATTAGTATTGCACCCCATGCAGGACAAGATGCGACAGCTTTAGTTGAGCAGGTGATGCATGTGTTACCTGGTGCAGAGAAAAAACGGGTTGACTTTGTTGGGCCACAAGTAGGGCAAGAGCTTGCAACCAAAGGGGCCTTGGCTATTTTTGTATCGCTTATGGCAACCATGATTTACATTGCCTTGCGTTTTGAATATCGTTTGGCGTTTAGCTCAGCTGTAGCGTTAATACACGATCCAATTCTGATTTTAGGTGTGTTTGCTTTTTTTAAAATCGATTTTGATTTAAAAGCATTGGCAGGATTGTTAGCGGTGATTGGGTATTCGCTGAATGACACGATTGTTGTGTTTGATAGGGTGCGTGAAAATTTTGTCAAATTAAGACGTGCAACACCCATTGAGATTATGAATACCTCAATTAACCAAACGCTTTCTCGTACGATCATGACCTCGGTGCTGACGTTGTTTGTGGTTGTGGCGTTGTTTGTGTACGGCGGAGAAGCCATTCATGCGTTTTCCCTGGCTTTAATTATTGGTATTGTGGTTGGAACCTATTCGTCTATTTATGTTGCGGGTGCATTAGCGGTTGTGATGGGACTTAGCAGAAAAGATTTTTTAGTCACAGAAAATAAGCTAACCGATGCGCCTTAAAGTGTGTTGATAATTTATCCCCACAGTGCCTTGTTCTTGATGAGGGCGGGGTTGTACTTTTTTCTCATACCTATTTAAGCAAGAAGTTGTGTGCATAGATTAACCCGCTCGCGGGAGAAGGAAAACATTCAGGGCTTGTTCGACGAATCTACTGAGGCTTTTCAATGAATCATCAACACACTAAATCTCGCAAATAGATAACTCAAGTGAATTGCTTTGGTCGTGAATTTCTTCCATGGTTTTGGCTTTACAGAGCCTTAAACTCAGCCCAAAATGCCCTGTTTGCATTTTAGGAATTTGAGCGCTTTGTTTGCTCATACGAACCAAAATCAAATGACATGATGTTTTGTTATTGTGTGGCAAATGACACTGATAAAAGCCGTTTTTAGGCGTTATGGTTTCAAATTTTGCGTTATTTCTTAGAAGTGATAAATACACTTGGATTGTACTTTGTAGTGGTTCGAGTGATTTCAGCCAGCGTATTAAGTCATTTTTCCGTACGGTTGCGTCAGACTCGAGCCAAAATAATAACTGCGGTGCATATTCGCCCTCGGCACCATGCTCGGTTAAAAGTGCTTCCTGATAAATCGTACCACCAAATCGACAAGCCAATTCACTCAGTACTTGAATTTGATTTGAAATGCCTAATAAATCAGAGCTTAGTGCGGTTGTAGATGATTTATTGAGTACATGCTCAATACGAATAAATTCTTGTAAAAATCGGCTTTTTAATTCAGGCTTTTCAGTACGCCTGATAATTTCAAATAAATTATTAAGTGCAGCATGATGAATAGCGGGATTTTGCTCAAGACTAGCTGCTTGAATGGTGCGTAATAAGCGCTCGACACACAAGGCTACTCGTGACAAGTAATGGGTTCCCAGCTGAAAAGTAATGGTATCACAAGCCATTGATTATAGACGCCGTCCTATGCTTCTAATCTAGACGGTAACATAGTTGTTTTATAAAATCATCTACTTACATTAAAAAGCTCGACAGGGTTTAAGCCATCGCTTATCCTCACGGTTTAGGTTGAACCAGGAGTTTTACATGAAAAAACAACAGATAGGTAAGCTTTTACTTGTATCCATCGCATCAGTTTTTTATATATCAACCGCTTTTGCGAAATCACCGGTAGGACACTGGACAACAGTGGATGATAGAACCGGTAAAAAACGCTCCGAAGTGTATTTAAGTTTAAATCATAATGAATTATCAGGAAAAATTTTGCGTGTGTATGCTGAAAAAGGCGACACAAGGATGTGTAAATCATGTCCGGGCGAATTTAGAAATAAACCAATTAAAAATTTGGTTTTCATATGGGGCCTTAAAGAAAACAAAGACGGCAGCTGGAGTGGAGGTGAAATTCTTGATCCCAAAAGTGGAAAAATTTATCGCGCAAGAATGATTCAAAAAGGGAAAAAACTTTATGTCCGAGGGTATGTTGGCTTACCTATTTTGGGACGAACACAAATCTGGACGCGCGTATAAATCAAGGGGGTCAGGTACGTTTGAAATCAATATTAATTTGTCTGGATATCCCGCATGAAGCGGGGTACGTAGGGAGTGGTTTTAAGGCTTCACTTTGAGTGAGAGCTCGAGGCCAAATTGTGCGACTTTTTCGGCCTCAGCTGCATCAAAATAATGCACAAACGCCTCAACCCCAATATTTTTATTCACTCGAAGCCCAGTTTTGTTTGATTCAGCTATCATGGCTTGCACTGTGCTGCCCATCTGACCAACAAAAAAAACATCAGATTCAGGGCGGCGAATAAAGTCTGCCTGAAACGATTTAAATGCAAGCGACACCTGAAGGCCACTTTGTTTAGCATGATATAAGCCATGAAATCCACCGGCTAAATCAGCGCCAATGGCCAAGCTGCCAAAATACATTGAGTTCAGATGATTTTTATTGCGCCTGCAATAGGGTAATTCAATAATAATTTCTTCATCGTTAATTTGAATGAGTTTAGGCTTCAGATGGCCGATAAGAGGGACTTTTGTTTTTCCAAAAGACCAGAGCATAAATTTAAATCGTGTGAGTGGTTTCATATGAAATTATTATAAAATGGGTTAAAACACGTTACACTATCACTCTTCCTGTGCTAATGAACTAAAAAATTATGGTAGAAACAAAAAAACGACCACCAGCAATAGCTGATACATTAAAACGCCCACCGCATTCTGTTGAGGCAGAACAAGCGATTTTGGGTGGGTTAATGCTTGATAATCAGGTGTGGGATAAAATTGGTCATAAGCTATGTGATGCTGATTTTTATCGCACGGAACATCGGTTGCTATTTCAATGTATTGCAAACTTAGTCGCTAAAAATCAACCGTTTGATGTGGTGACGGTGTTAGATGGCTTAAAATCAAATAACCAAGCAGATGAAGCAGGCGGTGAAGCTTATTTATTTGAACTTGCACACAATACGCCAAGTGTCGCCAATGTATCAGCTTATGCTGATATTGTTCGCTCCAAATCAGTTCAGCGCCAATTAATTGGTGTGGCAGGTGAAATTGCAGACGCAGCCTATCAGCCGGGTGAGCGAGAGGTTTCAGATTTGCTCGATTTTGCTGAAACGCGCGTTTTTGCAATTTCTGAGCAAACCGCCTCAGAAGGCGGACCTGAAGCCATGCAATCGGTTGTGGTGCGTGCCGTTGAACGAATTGATGCATTATTTCATAGTGGTACGGCGATTACAGGTTTGCCGACGGGGTTGACCGATTTGGACGAATTGACATCCGGGCTTCAAGAATCAGATTTGGTGATTGTTGCAGGTCGTCCTTCTATGGGTAAAACCAGTTTAGTGATGAATATTGCAGAGAATGCAGCGCTTGAAACGCAAAAACCTGTTTTGGTGTTTTCCATGGAGATGCCTGCAGACTCACTTGCAATGCGGATGATGTCATCATTGGGACGGATTGATCAAAACCGTATACGAACCGGTAAGCTCAATGATGATGATTGGTCACGCGTAACCTCAACGGTTCATATGTTGTCAGAAGCAAGCTTGTATATTGATGATTCGTCTTCATTGAGTCCTGCAGAATTACGTGCACGTGCACGGCGATTGGCGAAAGAGCAAGGTCAGCTTGGTTTAATTGTGATTGATTATCTACAATTAATGAAAGTGCCAGGGTTTCGTGCAGATAACCGAGCGGCTGAAATCTCTGAGATTTCGCGCAGCTTAAAAGCCCTTGCAAAAGAACTAAATGTGCCCGTTATTGCGTTATCACAGCTTAATCGAAGCCTTGAGCAGCGGCAAGATAAACGGCCGGTTATGTCTGATTTACGGGAATCTGGAGCGATTGAGCAAGATGCGGATTTAATTTGTTTTATTTATCGAGACGAAGTATACAACGATGACAGTCCTGATAAAGGCAGTGCTGAAATTATTGTTGCGAAACAAAGAAATGGGCCTATAGGTAAAGTACGGGTGGCCTTTTTAGGGCAGTATACGCGGTTTGAAGATTTGGCTTTTCAAGGCTATCAATCTGACGGGGGCACTAACCATGACCAGACCGACACATATAGAGGTTAATGCAGGCGCCATTCGACATAATGTCGCAGCGGTTAAACGCTGTGCGCCCGGCAAGCAAGTGATAGCAATGGTTAAAGCAGATGCTTATGGCTGTGGTGTGCCTGCTGTGACCCCTGTGCTTGATGCATTCGTTGATGCATTTGGTGTCGCGAGTTTTGAAGAAGCAAAAGAAGTCCGGCAATATACTCAAAAACCTTGCTTGTTGCTGGAGGGTATTTTTACTCAGGATGAGTTATTTGAGTTAGTCGATAATCAATTTGAAATGGTTGTGCATTGCAACGAGCAGCTTGACTGGCTTCTTGACGCGCAATTAAAACAACCCATTCGCGTATGGATTAAAATAGACACCGGTATGCATCGTTTGGGATTTATGCCAGATGAAGCACAAGCCGTGATTGCGGCATTGCAAGCGTGTCCAGGCGTACAAGATAATATAGGGGTGCTTACACACTTTGCTTCAGCAGATAAACCAGAGCATGTGCAAAATCAATTACAATATGATGCATTTAGTGCATTAGCATTATCCGATGGGTTATTTACAAAAAGCATTGCGAATTCTGCGATTATTTTGTCTTATCCTGAACGGCTTTTTGATGCGGTTCGTCCGGGCATTATGTTGTATGGTGTTTCTCCTTTTTTTGAGAAAGACGCTGTATCGATTGGCTTAAAGCCAGTTATGCAGTTTATCTCGGAGATTACAGCAATTCATCCGTGTGCGGTAGGTGAGCATGTTGGGTATGATGCCGCATGGGAAGCACTGCGCCCTTCACGTATTGGGATTGTTGCTGTGGGGTATGGTGATGGATATCCACGACATATAGCGCCTGATACGGTGGTCTATATTGAAGGGCAATATGTGCCAATTGTTGGACGCATTTCGATGGATATGTTGACGATTGATCTAACAGATTATCCAGAAATACAAAAAGGAAGCCGTGTAGAGCTTTGGGGAGCACATCTTCCGGTTGAGCGAGTTGCACGTGCGGCAGGCACGATAGGTTATGAGCTCATCTCGCAGATTACCCCACGTGTACGTGCACAAACCATAATAATTGAAAGGGAGTAAATAATGCGCAACGCAAAGTATTGGACTGCGATATGTTTTACGGTGTTGACAGGGTGTATTCCTGTTAATAATGAAGGAGCAGGTATGGTTGCAGGTGGTGTTGCAGGTGGGCTGTTGGGTAACCAAATTGGCAGTGGTTCAGGACAAGTTGCCGCCACAGCGACTGGTGCATTTATTGGGGCTATTTTGGG
>JAHZKG010000051.1 GCA_022600515.1 Gammaproteobacteria bacterium | reverse complement strand
GGCGTTTAGTCCGAGATAGTCTGCGATTTTTTAACCAGCCCGAAGGGATGTTAGAAAATCTTTATGCAGGCGTAGAGTCATTGGGAGGACATTTTTCTTGGCGCGTTTAGCGCAAAAATGTCAGACGCAGGACAGTCGAGGTCAAAATACTTGCCGCGTTGACGAGTCTATTTCGGGGACTTGGATGTCCCGGAATCTATCACGAGGTAGCGGCACTCTTGCTTGGTTTGGTGTATAACGATATGGCCTGCTCGGAGATCGCAGGCTGCGGTGTAAAATGAGCATATCCATTATTTTATTCTTAAGTTGACGCCTATGCGCCTACGTGGAGATAACTAAGTCTGGTGTAAAACTCGCATCTTGAAGTGCATTGGGCATAGTGCAGTATTAAAAGGCTATTTAATATTACCTTAATGAAATTGATTTACACTAAGTAAATTCTTTGTATTTTAAGTTTAATGTATATGCCAACAAGCCATGATGATATTATTAGAGGAGAAGTCACCGATATTTTAGATGAATTGGTGAGTGAGGTGCGTGCAAGCGCTCCATTTGAAGATACTATTGGTGAGTTGAGTGTTGAGCATGCGTTTGATTTTGATGGATGCCTCGGAGAAGAGGTACCTGAAGACTTAGAAGCTGATGATCTTTTGTTTTGGTCGGAGTTAAAACGTGAGATGCATGAACAAACAAAAGGGCTGCCTAGAGAGAGGCGGTGTATTAGTATTGCGACCAATAGACAGTCAAAAGCATGTGATGATTGGGCGAGTTATGTTAATGAAGGACCGTCATGCTTTCCTTTATATGTAGAACGAGCTGAGTTTCTCGATGTAGATTTAGACTTTTTTTTACTGCCGGATGTTAAACATAACTTACCTAGTGGCACGTCGTTTCGCCGAATCATGGATACGGATTATGATGGAGAGCATGTTGGATGGGCTTTTGATCACTCTAAAATCAGCCTAATTTATGCAAAAATACATCGTGCAGCCATGTGTAATCCTCATGGGGAAGTAGCGTTTACTTTTTATGATGATAGATCTGATATTCTTG
Organism: Gammaproteobacteria bacterium; assembly: GCA_022600515.1. GTDB lineage: Bacteria > Pseudomonadota > Gammaproteobacteria > Legionellales > Legionellaceae > JAALKW01. The sequence goes on along the minus strand of JAHZKG010000051.1, from coordinate 4,433 downwards.
ATGGTTTATATGCATTTTTTGATGCAAATAAAGCGTTACTACCTGATAATTTAGTATTAAAATTATGTCAGTATACGCGCGTAGACGGTATTCTTTACCGATATGAACCACTATCTGGAAAAGATAGTGAAGCCTCGCTCGGCATTGATTATGCTTATAAAAAAACCACCCAAAAATTAGGCGATTATATTGAAGGTATAGCAGTTCAACGAGCGACTGTTTTTCAAGAAAAATTCAGGTCGCTTGAACTTGATGATATTCATGCACTTGAACTTCAAAATATTATTCGTCAATTGCGAGCTGATGAGCATGCTGTCATCGCTAGACCGGCAGTGCTGCCTGTCTTTCCTCAAAACATGGGATTATGGGGCATTCCTGAGGACAATTTAGACGCATCTGACTCGGAAGATGAAGAAGAAAGCCATGAGCCAGTTATGTTCTGATAATTTCAGCTTAATTCTTTTGGATTAATCGACGTGAAATCAACTTCGGATTTACAAAAAGTTTCTTTTATAAAAAGAAAAGAGAGTGTTAATGCAATCACGGAGATAATTATTAGCACTGAAAAGGCCGTATAATAAGAGTTTAATCCAAAACCGGGCTTATGTTTCGCGACATCAATAATATGCGCTATCATCGGTGCATTAATCGATATAAATAGCATAAGAATCGCATTATTTAATGCTAAACCGATGGGCACAAATTGTTTTTTAAACTGTTCAGCGATAATAGCAAATCCAACCGTTTGCCCGCTAGCCGCAATACCCAGTAAGAAAAAACTGAATATTAACAAGGGCTTACTTTCTGAAAAAATGACCAGACAGATTGAAATGACACTACATAATCCTGCAGCCATTAGAATGCTTTTTCGACGTTGAAAATAATCAGATAAAAAACCAAGTAATGGGCAACCAATGGCATAACCAAGCCATGCGATGGTAATCATATAAGAAGAGAAACTGGCGTTAAATCCTTTTAAGCCTAAGAAAATACGCCCTTCATTTTCAGATAAATACTCTATTGAAAAATAAATGGTTGCCGAAAATAGTGCGATATACCATGCTTGTTTACGTGAGAAAATTTTGAGTAACGTTGCTTTTATGTTTTCTGGTCGTTTCAATATTACATATTTTTCAGCGCGTTCTTGACTGTTTTCAACAAAAAAAATGATTAACACCACAAGCCCAAAACCGATCAGGCCGAGCACTTTAAAAATATATTGCCAAGACATTACGGCATTGCTCGCTAACGTTTCTAGAGGCCCAGCACCAAACATAGGCCCCATGGTACCTATAAATTGTGAAAGACCAATAAATAAAGCATTGTATCGATGAGGCATCCACTCATGTACTGCAACTAATAAACATAAAAAACCAACGGAGGCGCCAATTCCCATCAGCATTCGCGTGAGCATGGCATAAAAAGCAGTCGTTGAGTATGCAAATCCAAGTGACGCCGCAGCACACGCCACAGCCCCAATCAACAATATTTTTTTAAGGCCAAATTGGCCAATTAATACGCCTACAGGAAGTTGCATGATGCCATACATCACAGAAAAAATGGTTGTACTTAATAAAGCATACTCAAACGAAGACAAATGCAAATCATGCATGAGTGGATGCTGAAAGGTCCCAAGTGATGCTCTTAAGAAAAATTCATACAAAAAAAATAAGACGCAAACACCCCAGACAATAAACCCTTTTTTACTAAACTGTGTGTCTTTCAGCATAATGATTAATATTTAGTTTGAGTTTAATTAATGTAACTATCGGGCTGTTGTTGATCCCAGGCTTCAATCACACTTTCAGCTTTTTCATAATCTAAGAACGATGCCATTTTAAATAAAGGTAAGCCTTCATGAATGAGGGGGGTTGTGTTAATGCCCACCACAATTGCTTCTTGAAGAGCAATGACTGGCTCAAGCACCTCAGAACCAAAGGGATCGGTAATGGTGCCGAGTAATTCATTTTTTTGAACGGTCTGTCCCAGGGTGACTTCTGTCCGTAAAATACCGCCCTTATGAGCGACAATCCACTCTTCATCACGTGAAAAAATAGGGTTAACTTCTTTGATGGGTTCTTTATCTAACATATCAATAGAACGCATGACGTTTTTAATACCATCCACCCCAAATACAATTACATTTTCATCAAAGCGCATGGCCTCACCCCCCTGATACACCAGTAATGGGATTTGCAACTCTTCCATTGTTTTCCGCAGGTTATTGTCTTTGATCTCAACCTGAGTAATCACGGGCGATTGAAATGCTTTGGCTAAATTACGGACTTTAGGTTGCTCAAAATTACAATACACTTGGGGTAAAATATTGTGATTCATTCCGCCGGTTTGTAATTCAATACAGTAATCTGCTTTTGTAAAAATTTCTTGCGTTAGAATATGTGCAATGCGCTCACCAAAATTTCCGTTTTCGTCTCCTGGAAAGCACTCAGCTAAATTATTACCAATCGGCAGCACGGAAGGATAATGCATAAGCCCATAAATATTCACCACAGGAATCGCAATAATAGTACCTCTGATTTTATCAGGTGTAATCATTTTAGTAATACGATTAACAATATCTAAGCCGTTCAGCTCAATGCCCTGCAATGTAGAAATTAATAATAAACAAGGGCCTTTTATTTTACTGTGAATGACTTTAATTGGCATATACAAAGGAGAGCAAGAATGTTGCTCTGGCAGGGGTAAAGCAAGGTTAGCTACTTCACCGGGATGAATCGTTGTGTCACATATTTTAATGGATTTATTTTTCATAAATTAATAGAGTAATCTATAGGTAGTTAACAGTGTAGCATTTTTATGCTCTGATAGCAGCTGTACCTAATTGTTAGTGAAGTTGCGAATTGAAGCTGAATATGATCCAATATATGTATGAACACATTTTTTCTCGGGTTAGTATAACTCGATAGCTAGATTATCTATGTTAACAAAGACAAAATTTACTGTAAAAGGCATGGTTGTTTGGAGTGTTTGTGTTCTGTTTTTTTTATATGAGTTTTTTTTAAGAACATCGCTTGGCACCTTTCAACATCCATTGATGCGTGCATTAGACTTATCCTCGTTTGAATATTCTTTATTAAGCACAACGATTTTTTCCGTGATGTATGGCTTGATGCAAATGCCAGTTGGTATTTTGATTAATAGGTTTGGCCTTAAAAAAATGCTGTTGAGTGGAACTATTATTTGTATTCTTTCATCGTTTGGTTTTTCCTGCTCGAGCACGTATTTTGAAGCATTAATAACACGTATGTTCATGGGGCTTGGTGCTTCAGTTGGTTTTTTGTGTGTGCTTGTGTCTGTTTATGAATGGATCCCTCAGCGATATAATGCTTTTTTTATTGGGTTATCCCAATTTTTTGGCACGATAGGGCCCATGCTTGCTGCAGGGCCTTTAGCAAGCATGGTCGAATCAATGCATATTTCATGGCAAGTGATATTTAAAGCTTTGGCTTTTATTGGCATTATCTTAATGATGCTGATTATTTTTTTTGTTGAAAATAAACAAGAGCATGCGGAGAAATATCTTACATTAAAACGCCCTGAGACAATGCAAGCAATGCTATCAAAAAATTTTTCGCGGGCACAAGTATGGTATATCGCCTTATTTTTAGGGGCTATTTATTTTACTATTCAATATTTATCTGAAAACGAAGGGCGGGCTTTTTTAGAGCTAAAAGGATTTAGCGCCAGCTTTTCATCTTATATGATTAGCATTGCATGGGTTGGCTATGCGTTTGGATGTCCATTACTTGGTTTGCTATCGGATTATTTGGAGCGACGAAAAAGTGTTTTGGTCGCTTCAAGCGTATGTAGCTTGCTTGCGATATTGCTCGTGATAGTCTCATGGAACAAATATGTATTATGTCTGGGTTTTTTGTTATTAGGGCTTGCAGCCGGTGGACAAAGCGTTGGGTTTGCGATGATTTCAGATCAATTTAAAAAGCAATTTATGCCAATAGGTTTTGCTTTAAATAACGCAATGATTGGCGTGTTTATAGTAATTAATACATCCAGTATTGCTTTCATAATTGATAAAGCCAAATCTCAATCTTATCGTGCGTTAGATGCTTATTACATGGCTTTTTCCGTGTTGGTTTTTTTATCTGTATTGGCTTTTGTTTTTTCTTTGTTTTTAATTAAAGAAACGTTTTGCAAATCTACTGTTGATTTTACGTGCTTGAGAAAAACGAATAGCAATGCGGTGTCTGGTGGATAACGCATTGCCTACATTTTTTTATATCAGGCATTATCCTGTTTTTGATACAAAACAACCCCTAGTACCGTTTCCATTTAATTCTGACCGGTTAACTTACCATAAGCCTTGTCCAATTTTTGTCTAGCTTTGTCAACGTCAAACATCCATTTAATAGAAGCTTTTTCATTGTTGCGCTCTATTTGCCAGTGCCTCAATTCTT
>JAHZKG010000005.1 GCA_022600515.1 Gammaproteobacteria bacterium | reverse complement strand
TCTATTCGAGTTAATTTATCTCCCAGCACCCCAAAGCCTTTAAAAAAGGCTAAGCGCGCACCGCTTTTTTCACAGCAAGCCAAACAAACGATTTGTGAAAATGCAAAGCACTGTAGTTACCCTCCTTTAAAAGAAGCACTTGAACGCCTCGGGTCAAATCAAGCCTCAGTTAAACATTCTTCAGAGTAAATAGCGTTGGTCCACTCATTTGCTTCAATCAATGCAGATTTAGGTAAATCATTTGTATCTAATCGCTCTATTTTGTATCTATTATTGCAACTCAATTTCGCAACATCAACTTTCGTCGTTAAAGCAAGCGCACAACTTTTTCTTTCTAAAATATGAATGAGGCTCTCATTATAGGCACCATACGGGTAGCACATCACCCAGTTGTTAGTTGGCGCACCCACTTCCCTAAGAAAAGCTAACGACAAATCTATTTCTCTCTCTTGCTTTTCAGGCGATAATGTATTGAGCCAATAATGATTGTAACCATGACTACCTACATACATGCCATTTCGAATCATGCACTTAATTTGATCGGCATTCATATATAATTCTCTTGAGAACGCTTGCTCGTCATAGGTTACATATTTATAAAATAACTCTTTAACGATTAGGTTCCTCAACTCTTCTTCAAGCTCTATCTGTAACAGTCGCTTTATAAAAATAATTTCTTTTACATCAAATCTAAATGCCTGTCCCAGCTTATGAAAATAGTAGGCATTACTTTTCAGCGAATAATTTGAACGATATTTATCAAGCAGTAGATACACATCCTTTAACAATTTTTCAAGCTGCGTTGAGGCTAACAAAAAATGAAGCTTGTTAACATCAAGCACCTCATGATTTGTTATTGCACTGGCTGGCGGAAAAAACGAACCCTGGATCCCCTTTTCATTTAATATTGGAAATACGCTTGTATAATGATCAATATAACCATCATCGAAGGTTAACAAGACTGCATTTTTTGGCAACTCCTCTTGAGCATCATTTTGAAGCGCATTAATACAATCTTCCATCGTGACAAACGTATAATATTTTTGCATATAAGCGAGTTGCTCTTTAAACTCACTGACTAATAATCCTTTGATTTCTGGATATCGTGTATATTTCAACTCTCTAACAAAATGATACATCACAACAGTTACTTGGTTCATTATTTCACATCCGATTATTTAATAATACTTGGCCTGTCTTGATCTGAATCACCCTTACAGATCAAAAAGTTTTCATTGCTGTATTTGGTATAATAAGCATAATCCAGTGTCACATTACGTTGTTCATACGGCTCAAAATAATTCGGCACAACTAAATCATTTTTATTTTCTTGAAGATGTACAAATCCACTTTTAGTTAAATAATCAGCTGCGATTCCATGTTGCATAAAATCAATATATTCATATCCTTCTTGTGACAATAGTTTTTGTAAAGGCTGATTCAAGTATTGTAAATGTATAAACTCACCTTGATAATCGACAATACGAAGCACTTTACTGCTATCAACTTGAATTGCACGAGTCACTAAAATCGCACTCACTTCATGATTAAGTAGAATTGCTAAGATTTGATACTTGTAAATAGGGTGATTCAAATAACGATTCAAAAGATATTCAGGATTTTTTTTTGGTCTCGTAACGAAGATTTTACTTACAGTTTCAGCCGACATATGTATCAAGTCATCCGAATTAAATTCGCGTAGCGAATAATTATCATTGCTTGCTGATTGTACGGCATCAACAGGCCGGTTTATTTTCAGAATAGAAAAATCTGATTGATTCGTATTGATTAACACAAAGTGTTTTAATTTTCCCACAGAAAAGCCTAGTGCTTTATAAATTGGAATGACCATTTTACTTAGATTTATAGAACATACAGTATGTAGCTCATGCTTAGCTTCCAATGTTTTTAACAGTGATATGCCTAATCCCGGTAATTTTAAGGTTTCCTTTACTTTCCACATTGCAAGCCAACTTTCATTATTTAAAGATAATTTCTTCGAATATTGCCATGTTGGAATAAATCCTAAAATCGCAAGCACCTCATTTGATTTAGAGAATGCTAAAAGAAAATTATACAAGTTTTTATGATTTTTATGCTGCCAATTTAATAATGCAGGATTTTTTAAAAAAACGTGATCTTTACTCCAACTTTCATCAATAAATGTTAATAAATCGACAACTGTATTTACATTGCAACTTTGCACGTCCCAGAATATACTTGCTGTTGGCATAATAACCCCCCGTCTCAACTCAATTTAAACAGATAAAACGCTGAGATATAACAGTCTAAACGATAAACAGGAGTATGTTAATATGGATATAAAAACATTTTATTCTACGATTGAAGACATTTTTGAAGTTGATGCGGGTGATGTTACAGGTATAGAAAGTTTATCTGAAAGTGAATTACTCAATTCATTATCTATTATTGGTCTGATTTCATTTTTAGACAAAAAATGCAACTTACAAATGGAACCTGTGGACATACTGAAAGTTGGAACGATTAATGATTTGTACCAGCTTGTAAACAAAAATGCTTAATCTATCAAACAAAGTCATCCTTGTAACAGGCGCTTCCTCAGGAATCGGCCGAGAGGTTGCTCTATTAGCAAGCTCCCTCGGCGCTTCTGTCATTCTTACAGGAAGAAACGAACCTGAACTACAGGCCATACTCTCAAAAATAAGCAATGAAGATGCAGAACACTGTGCGATTCCCTTTGACTTAGTCAATTTCGAAAATTTTGATGAGCTGCTTGTGAAAATATCTTCTTTTTCAAAAAAAATCGATGGTGTTGTGCATTGTGCTGGAATGTCAATAACCGAACCCTTACGCTTTACAAGCATTGAATCAGTCAATCAGTTAATTGATCTCAATCTAAAGGCAACCATTCATTTGATTGCAGGCTTACGAAAAAAAAGAATCTTTAATGTGAACGCCTCTGTTCTTTTACTTTCGTCGCTTGCAGGTATTCGTAGTGAACCCGCCATTGCCACTTATGCAGCGAGTAAAGCAGCAATTATTTCATTAACCAAATCATTCGCCACAGAATTAGTTTTTCCTGACCGTATTCGTGTCAACTGCTTGGCCCCTGGAATTGTAGAAACAGAATTAGTGAAGAATGAATTTAAAGCATTATCTCCTGACTCAGTGAAATCTCTTTCCAAAAAATATCCCCTTGGATTTGGGCAAGTACGTGATATTGCAAATGCGGCTGTCTATTTTTTATCAGATGCATCGAGCTGGGTAACTGGAAGTTGTTTGCTTATTGATGGTGGTCGCTCTCTGGAATTAGGATAAAAAAACATGTATGCCGAAATTAAAGCCATTGAATATTATTTGCCAGAGATGGTATTGAAAAATGATGAACTCGCCGTTCAATTTCCCACTTGGTCAGCTCAGAAGATTAAAGATAAAACGGGTATCGAACAACGACACATTGCCTCAACAGAGGAATGTGCATCTGATTTAGCTTATCAAGCAGCTATGAAATTATTTGACAGCGGTAAATGTTCTCCTGAGCAAATTGATTACATCTTACTCTGCACGCAAAGTCCTGACTATTTCCTTCCAACAACCGCCTGTGTTTTACAAAATAGATTAGGTATACCTTGCTCGGCCGGTGCATTAGATTTTAATTTAGGGTGTTCCGGTTTCATTTATGGTTTATCGCTTGCAAAAGGATTAATAGAAACACATCAAGCATCTAACGTACTTTTAATTACCGCAGAAACATATAGCAAATATATAGATGATGACAATGTATCTGCACGCACCATATTTGGTGATGCAGCTGCAGCAACCCTAGTCACGGCTAGCGACAAAAATCAGCCTGCACTAGGCCCTTTTGTTTTTGGTACTGATGGCACTGGAGCAGATAACTTAATTGTTCGCGGAGGCGCACTACGTAACCCTGATCCTGCATTAAAAAAATTATTAATGAACGGGCCGGATATTTTTTCATTTACCATTAAGGCCGTGCCAAAAGCAGTTAATGATTTATTAAATAGAGCAAAAATTGAATCTAAAAATATTGACCATTTTATTTTCCATCAAGCAAATGAATATATACTGGAGCATCTTCGCGATAAAATAGACATTCCAAAAGAAAAATTTTACATCGACTTGGCCAGCACAGGTAATACGGTTTCATCCACTATCCCTATCGCATTAAAAAATGCATTTTCAAAAAACATTATTAAATCAGGTGACATACTTGGTTTAATTGGTTTTGGGGTTGGATATTCTTGGGGTGGATGCATACTGAAGGTTGATTTCAATTAGAGGCTCTCAGCAGAGAGGCGTTAATCATTAAACATCATACATTAACTGCTCAATGTGTCGACGACAGGTCAGTGGTCTTGCAACATACCCCATAGACTGTCTTGTACCGCCCGTGCCTGTAATCACAAGCGAGCCGTATTTAAGTAAGCTACCAATAATAGACTGCTTGATATCTATACTTTCAATTTTTGACAAAGGCACATCAATTGTTTGACGTACTAAAATACCGGTGCGCAAAACAATTTGTTTTTTCTTAATGGTCAATGATGAAAACTGATACGTAAGCCATGTTAACACGCTCCAGATTAATCCTATGAGCATGAACAACACACTGACTTCATGAAACGAAGCAAACGTCAGGCCAAGCCAAGCGCTTAAGATAAAAAAAGAAATAGGCCAAATAAACAAGACCCAATGCAAACGCGCTTGATAAACGACTTGTTTATTATCCATACTTAAACGCTCCGATTGCATCGCATGAGCTGAGTAAGCTCACGTACAAACGCTTGAAAAAATTAAACTTCGACCAAAGAATCTTCTGAATAATTATCCAGTAACGGGCTGTCTGCTTTAGGATAAACATATTCCCAGGCATCTTCTGTGGAAATCAGTGCTCTTAATAAGCGATTGTTTAATGCATGCCCCGACCGATATCCTTCAAAAGCACCAATAAGACTTGAACCTAGTAAATATAAATCACCTACGGCGTCTAGCACTTTATGCTTTACAAATTCGTCTTCAAACCGTAACCCATCTTCGTTTAACACACGATAATCATCAACCACAATGGCATTATCTAAACTGCCGCCTTTCGCTAAATTGGCTTCTCGCAATTGCTCATATTCAGATAAAAAACCGAAGGTCCGTGCACGACAGACTTCTTTTAGGTAAGACGTTGATGACAAATCAAACGCTGCTGTTTGCGGCTTATTATTAAATACAGGATGATCAAACTCAATGGTAAAAGAAACACGATACCCATCATGGGGTGAAAACTGAACATATTTGCCGTCATCTTCTACACGGACTGGCTTTAAAATACGAATAAAGCGCTTTGATGCATTTTGATCCGATATGCCTGCTGATTGAATTAAGAAAACAAAGGGCGCTGCACTGCCATCCATAATCGGCACTTCCGGGCCATCAATATCAACATAAGCATTATCGATGCCAAGCCCTGCAAACGCAGACAATAAATGCTCAACGGTTGCAACACGCACCCCATTATGCTCCATAGATGTACATAGCGTCGTGTCACTAACATATTTATAAGAGGCTGGCACTTCAGGCATACCGGGAAGATCGGTTCGACGAAAAATAATGCCTGTATTAACCGGAGCCGGGCGTAAGGTTAATAAAATTTTATCACCTGAGTGTAAACCAACCCCAGTTGCCTGAATGACCGTTTTTGGTGTTCGCTGTTTTACCATGGTGACACTCACCTTGTTTTGCTCTCTATCGGTTAATACAAAAATCTGAACGATTCTAGCAATAATCGATTGATTAGTCTAAACCTTTTAATTAGTTTAGACCATATCAAAGAACAAAAACAGCACGCTCAAACTTCTTCATGCTCATGCCGGCGTAAAAATGCCGGAATATCCAAATAATCAACATCTGGGACCGTTTCATTTTTAACACCCGCAGAGGGCGCAGAGGGCGCAGAAGCAGAAGATTGAGCTATTTTCTTACGTGCAACAGCTGGTTTATCGAGTGTTTTATAGTCAAACCGGCCTTCTCGCTGCTGCGTTTCAAATAACGGGGTTTGTGCTTGATTAACCGCCGCACTTTTTTGTGGCCGCGCTTTTTCTTCCTCTCCGAGCCCTGTCACAATCACCGTAACACGCATCTCATCAGTCATGTCTGAGTCAATGACCGTACCCACAACAACCGTTGCATCATCTGAAATAAATTCTTTGACCACATCACCCACTTCTTCAAATTCACCAATCGACATATCAAGGCCTGCGGTAATATTAACTAATATGCCCCGTGCCCCTGAAAAGTTAACATCTTCCAGTAATGGAGACGCAATAGCAGACTCAGCTGCTTGTCGTGCGCGCTGCTCGCCTGAAGCACTGCCCGTGCCCATCATAGCCATGCCCATTTCAGACATCACCGTACGCACATCAGCAAAATCAACATTGATTAATCCTGGGCGCGTGATTAAATCTGCAATCCCTTTTACAGCCCCCAATAAAACATTATTGGCCGCTTTAAATGCATTGAGTAACGTGATGTTTTTCCCGAGCACGCTCAAGAGTTTATTATTCGGAATCGTAATCAGTGAATCTACATTCTCGGCAAGACGTCGCATGCCTTCTTCTGCCGCCAATGTACGCTGTTTTCCTTCAAACGAAAATGGCTTTGTAACCACTGCAACCGTTAATATGCCGAGGCTCTTTGCAACTTCTGCAAAAACAGGTGCCGCACCCGTACCGGTACCGCCGCCCATGCCTGCAGTAATAAATACCATATCAGCCCCTTCAAGCACTTCTCGAATGGACTCTCTGTCTTCTTCTGCTGCTTCACGCCCTATTTGCGGATTAGCGCCAGCACCCAACCCTTTGGTTAACTCGTCACCTAATTGCATTTGCGTTTCAGCTTTAGAGTTTTTTAGCGCTTGAGCATCAGTGTTTGCACAAATAAATTGGACGCCGTCAATTCGCTCCGCCAACATATGCTCAACCGCATTCCCACCGCCGCCGCCGACACCAACGACTTTAATGATCGCATTATCTTGCTGGCTATTTATTTGTTCTGTCATGACACTCACCCCTCACGGTCAAGTTAGGCTTAGAAGTTTCCTCTAAACCATTGTTTCATTTTCATCCAGGCGCCGCTTGCTGATTCACCCAAAGCAAACCCATTATACCCACCTTCGCGCTGCTGTTGAAAGCCATATAATAATAAACCGACTGCAGTCGAAAAAGCCGGATGTATCATTTCTTCAGACAAGCCTGTCATTTCAGGAACAACGCCTTGCCTTACAGGCATCTCAAAGCACATTTCAGCAAGTGCTATCGCACCTTTGAGTGCGGATGCACCGCCTGTTAACACCATACCGGCTGCAATTAAATCTTCAAAACCACTTCGCCTTAACTCATGCCGAACCAATAAAAAAAGTTCTTCATACCGCGCAGATACCACTTCGGCTAATGCTCTGGTTGAAATTTTTCGTCCCGCTCGCTCATTGACACTCAACACCTCTATCATTTGGCCCGCGCTCGCAAGCTCCGGCATGGCACAAGCATATTCAAGCTTCATTGTCTCGGCCGCTTTCGTCGGTGTACGCAGTGCCATTGCAATGTCATTGGTTACTTGATCGCCCGCAATAGGAATAACCGCCGTGCCTTGAATCGCACCATGTGAAAATATAGCAATATCGGTTGTCCCGCCGCCAATATCGACCAAACACACACCGAGTTCTTTTTCATCTTCAGTTAAGACCGCATCACTCGATGCAAACTGCTCTAAACACATATCAAGCACATCTAGACCACAACGCCGAATACATTTAACTAAGTTTTGCGCCGCACTCACCGCATCGGTCACGATATGTACACGTGCTTCTAACCGCACGCCCGCCATACCAATAGGCTCTCGAATATTGCCTTGCCCATCGATAATAAATTCTTGAGGTAATACATGTAATATTTTTTGATCTGCCGGAATAGGAACCGCTTTTGCAGCGTCAAGCACACGCTCAACATCCGCTTGAGAGACTTCTTTGTCGCGAATAGCCACTATACCATGTGAGTTTAAACTTTTAATATGACTGCCTGAAATGCCTGTATACACCGAGCGCACTTCACACCCGGCCATCAACTCGGCTTCTTGGACCGCACGCTGAATTGAATGCACCGTGGCTTCAATATCGACGACAACGCCTCGTTTTAATCCTCTTGATGCATGGCGTCCTATACCAATAATTTCCAACGCACCTGCAGGGGTTACCTCAGCAATTAAAACAACAATTTTTGAAGTCCCTACATCAAGGGCTGTGATGATATTTTTCTCTATTTTTTTCACCATTATCTTCCCGATTTCCCCGTTTGTTGCTTCCATTGCACCGCCATACCACGAGCGTAACGTAAATCAACACACGACAACAGTTCTGGTTTATCACCAAAAACAGCCGGATAAGCCCGACAAAAACGACGTAATCGCTGCTCTAAATCATGCTTCCCTAAGCGTAACCTCACGCCATTGGTTAACACAAGCTCCCAGGCCTGGTTTTTCCGTAGACGCAGTGACTTCGCACTTAATCCGTATCCTGCTAATAGCTTACTCAATTTTTCATACGTTTGTAAGACTTCTTGTTGTTGAACTGCGGGGCCATACAAATAAGGGCCATTAAACACATCATCTAATACTTCGTCTTGATCAATTAAAGTTCCGTCTGATGCTAAAAATACATTATTCCAAACAGCAACCGGTTTTTTCTCAACCAAAACGACTTCGAGTATATCTGGCCACGCACGCCTTACTTCTGCGGTTTCTGTCCAATCAAGCCCTAACAGTGCTGCTTCTAATGCACGTGTGGAAATTGAAAAAAAACTTTGTTTCATGTGCATCGATAAAATTTTCTCTAGCGCGTCCCGGGTAACATGCTCATACGTTGCTTCGATTTTAACCGTATGAATAGGAAAGCGTGCCGGACTCGACAAAGTAACATAAACAAGGCGCACAGCGAGCACCAAAGCAAAAAAAATCAATACAATAAAAGAAAACCCAAAGCGACGAGGAACGACTTCAGCCGGCGACATGCTGTAATGTATCCATGTAATCAGTTAGTAAACATGAGCGCCTGTCCTGCCGTTCAAGCGCTGAGCGAATTAACCTGTCAAGCAATGCAGAATAACTCAAACCACTGGCCTCCCATAATTTAGGGAACATACTCACATCCGTAAACCCTGGCAATGTATTGATTTCATTAAAATAAACTTTATTTTTATCATCTTGCACAAAAAAATCAATACGTGCAAGCCCTCCTGCACGAAGCTGCGTAAAAATGTCTGCCGCAGCCTCTTGTAGCTTACGTGCCAAATGCGCATCTAAAGCAGCAGGAATGCATAACGTCAACTGCTCACATTCAGTATATTTTGCCGCATAAGAATAAAATCCATCGGGATGTGCTGTTTTAATTTCACCCGGGACACTCACATCGGGCAGCCCTTCCGCTTCATCACACTCAAGCACAGCAAGCTCAACCTCACGGCCTTCAATATATTCTTCAATTAGAATAATTTTATTGTACCGTCTCGCATCCTGAACGGCATCAAGCAAGCCCGCCATATCATCTGCACGATGAATGCCAACACTTGAACCTAAGGCATTAGGTTTCACAAACAATGGGAACCCTAAGGCTTTAACTGCTGCTTCGCAGTCAATTTTATCTTGTTCAAGTGATGTCGTATAAGGCAAACGATGATAGCGAATGGGATGAATGCCTTCGATATTAATCAGTTGCCTTGCAATGTCTTTGTCCATCCCTATCGCTGAAGATAAAATATTACACCCAACATATGCAATGCCTGCAAGCTCAAAAACGCCCTGCAAGGCACCATCTTCACACAGTGGCCCATGCATGACAGGGAACACAACATCAGCATCTAAAACAAACCGTCCATCACGTATTAAACCAGGTAATTTTTCTGCATTAGGTAACTTTACAGGCAAACTATTGGGATGATTCTTGATTAAATCATCCGGATTATTTAAATATAAACAGCCTTGCTTATCCATGCCAACCGGCATCACGTCGTATTGATTTGAATCAAGTGCTGCAAGCACAGATGCAGCTGAGCACAATGACACCTCATGCTCTCCTGATTTGCCACCATACAATAAAACCAGCTTCAAGCGCGCCATCAATGCTCTCCTAAAATATGCACTTCACGTATTAAATTAATTCCGGCTGCCTCTGAAACCGTCTGATGGACATGTGCGATTAACGATTCAATATCTGCTGCAGACGCACGTCCTTCATGATTAATAATAAAGTTGGCATGTTTTTGTGAAACCATCGCTCCACCCAGCATAAAGCCTTTAAGACCGCATGATTCAATTAAACGTGCCGCATGGCCGTTCGGCGGATTACGAAAAACAGAACCACAATTATAGTCACTGGTTGGCTGTGTTTCGGCCCGATGCGCTAACAATGTTTTAATACGCTCAAGTGCGATGTGCTTAGCTCCTGGTACCAATCGACAAGTGGCCGCAATAAACCACTCATCTTCTTCAAGCCCCTGTACTGAACGATAGGCTATTTTAAATTCATCTGGTTTTCGACATCGAATTTCACCGGTACGTGTCATGGTTTCAACGGCCACCACAGAGTCCCAGGTTTCCCCTTGAAAGCAGCCTGCATTCATCCGTAATGCACCGCCCATGGTACCGGGAATGCCGGCCCAAAACTCGCCGCCATGTAGATTTTCTCTGGCCGTGAAACGCGCCATTTTAGCGCAGGAAACACCCGCCTCGACACGAATCAGATTATCTGAGATTAAATCAATATTCTTCAGACAGCCCTGCGTTAAAATCACGGTTCCTAAAAAACCGCCATCACGAATCAGCGAGTTGCTCCCAAGACCAAGCCATACCAGCGGCTCATCTAAAGGCCGCGAAGCTAAGAAAGCAGCCAAGTCCGTAATATTAAGCGGTTTATATAACACACTTGCCGGACCACCAATACGCCAAGTGGTATAACCTGACAACGATGTTTTCAATAATTGTGTGCCGCCTGGCATTAACCGCTCGGTCACTTAATTTCTCCAGGCCCGGCAACAAACTGCGCTGCTAATTGCCCAATATTACCAGCCCCTTGCAATAAAATAACATCGCCCTCTTGAGCAATTTTATCAAGATGCTCCATGACATTGTCATCTGTAACCAGATTAACTGCACCCCCTACACGTTCATCCACAGCCTTCGCCAGTGCCATACTGCTAATCCCATCAATCATCGGCTCGCCTGCCGAATAAATATCAAGCAAAAATAATTCATCAACAAGACTTAAGACCTCTACAAATTGCGAAAACAATGCTTGTGTTCGTGAGTATCGATGCGGTTGAAAAACATGTAAAAGCCGGCGGTTAGGCCATACCGCACGAAAAGCATCAACCGTTGCGCGAATTTCTTCTGGATGATGGCCGTAATCATCCACAACCAGTGCTTTACCCTGCGAAAATTGGCGCTCACCCAATAATTGAAACCGTCGCCCCACCCCTTGAAATTCAGATAATCCAGTAACAATTGCCTCATCTTTCACACCGAGTTCAGTTGCAAGCACAACCGCTGCCATGGCATTGAGTACATTGTGTCGACCGGGTAAATTCAAGGCCAGTCGCAACGATGCGTGTGGCTTAGGGCGTGTGACTGTAAACGAACTAATCAGGCCATCTTGATTCCAATCCGATGCGCGATATTCTGCATCATCAGAAAAACCATACGTCAATGTTGGACGCTGAATAGAGGGTAAAATAGCACGTGCTTCGGCGTCATCCACACAAATCACTGCCAAACCATAAAACGGCAGGTGATGTAAAAACTCAACAAACGTTGCGCGCAATTTATCAAAATTCCCTTCATAGGTATCCATATGGTCTTCGTCAATATTGGTGACAACGGCCATGGTTGGCTTCAAAAATAAAAATGATGCATCACTTTCATCGGCTTCAGCAACAAAATAAGGCGAATGCCCTAAGTTCGCATTGCTTCCAATGCTGGTTAATTTTCCGCCAATCACAAAACTCGGATCAAGCCCGCCTTCTGCGAGTAAGCTGCTCACAAGGCTGGTTGTGGTTGTTTTCCCATGCGTGCCTGCAATGGCAATCCCTTGACGAAAACGCATGAGCTCGGCAAGCATCATGGCACGTGGAATCACTGGAATACGTGCTGCACGTGCGGCAACCACTTCAGGGTTATCTTCATGAATTGCCGTTGAGCGCACCACGACATCGACCGCTTTAATATTGTCGCTGACATGCCCAATAGACACCTGAACCCCAAGTGATTGCAGATGTGAAACCGCTCGGTTCTCGCTCATATCGGAGCCGGTTACATGATAGCCTTCGTTATGCAACACCTCAGCAATGCCGCACATCCCGGTACCACCAATCCCTACAAAATGTATGCTTTTAACACGACCCATTCTGGGCGATAAAAATGATTGGCTTTCACTCACCGTTTTCTCCTCTACCGTAGACCCAGCGCTTGCCACCTATTTTCGTAGTCAATACGCAACAATAAAGCCAACACCACACAATTCACGACCAAACTTGCACCACCGTAACTCAACAAAGGTAACGTTAACCCTTTGGTTGGCAACAAGCCTGCATTGACGCCCATATTAATCGCCGCTTGTAAGCCCAGCCAAAACGTTAAGCCATAAGCAACATGGGCGGCAAAAAAGCGCGTTTGCTGATATGCACGAAACCCTATTATAAACCCTCTTGTAATCAATATACTATACAAGCACAAGACCAACAAAACGCCGAGCAACCCCAGCTCTTCTGCTAATACTGCAAATAAAAAATCCGTATGTGCCTCAGGCAAGTATAACAATTTCTGAACACTACTTCCAAGGCCTATCCCAAACCATCCACCGCGCCCAAATGCAATCAATGACTGTGTTAACTGATAGCCACTGTTAAATTGATCGGCCCACGGATTTAAAAATGCGGTCAACCGCGCCATCCGATAAGGCGATGAAACAGCCAGTACAGCCAATATTCCCGCGAGCAAACAAATTAAACCGGCATAATAACGCAATCTAACGCCTGCTAAAAATAGCATCACCATCACGGTGCCACTAATCACGACCGTTGCCCCAAAATCAGGCTCAAGCAAGAGCAGCCCGCCAACCACTGCCAACAAAAACAAAGGCTTCATAAAATCAAACACTTCATTTTGTGCGCGTGTTTCTTGGCGCACTAAATAACCCGCTAAGTACACTATCATTGCAAGTTTCAATATCTCTGATACTTGAATCAAAATAGGACCCAAAGCAAGCCAACGTCGACTGCCGTTCACAACGCGGCCAAGCCCTGGGATTAAAACAATCACTAACAAGAGTAAGCACAAACAAAACAACGGCACACTCCAACGCTCCCAATGCCGCGTGTCAATCCGCATGACCCCCATGCCCACACAAAGCCCCAACATCAAATAAATGACTTGCCGAATTAAAAAATGAAACGGCTGACTAAAATACTTGGTCGAAATCATGACAGAACTTGAAGCAACCATCATCAAGCCCAAGACCAACAAACTAATAATAGAAAACAATAGCCATTTATCATATAAAACCAGCGGCTCATCTCGCTTCATAGCGCCTCCACAAGGCGCGTGAACACCTCGCCACGATGGTTAAAATCATCAAACCAATCAAAACTCGCACACGCAGGAGATAACAAAACCGCATCACCTGGTTTAGCCTGGTTTTTGGCATGTATAACCGCATTCTCCATTGAATCAGCATGAATCACTTCAACCAAATCACCGAGTGCGCGCTCAAGCAATACCGCATCGTCTCCAATAAGAATCAAAAGACGAACATGAGCCTTCACTGCTGCACGTAAGGCTTCAAATTCAGCCCCTTTACCTTGTCCTCCTGCAATCAGTATCAATGGCCCTTTAATCAATGGCCCGAGTCCTTGCAGAGCTGACACCGTGGCGCCTACATTGGTTCCCTTGGAATCATTAATCCACCTGACCCCGTCTAATAATCGAACGTCTTGGCATCGATGCGCTAAGCCTTTGAAGGTTTTTAGCACATAAATCACAGATTCAATCGGCAAGCCAATGGCATCAGCCAAGGCCAATACAGCCAATGCATTCAATGCATTGTGCACGCCATGAATACCTAAGGCTTCAACAGGCATAATACACTGCTCTCCTTTGGCGAGCCAGCGCACTCCTTTTGCATCTAAAGCAAGTCCCCACTCTGTCGCAGCCTGCGGTGCATGTTGTCCGTAACTCATCAAGCGCACATTATCTTGTAAATATTCTTGCTCTGGATAAGTCTGTGCATCATCTCGATTAAATAACAAAACTTCAGCCCCGCGATAAACACGCTGCTTTGCTGCAGCATACGCTGCGCTATTGTGATGCCTATCGAGATGATCATCTGACAAGTTCAAAAAAGTTGCGGCAAGCGGTTTTAATGCATGGGTGATATCTAATTGAAAGCTTGACAGCTCGAGCACCCATAAATCAATCGACTCAGGTGGCTCAGCTGCGTGTAAGTAATCTAAAACCGGCGCCCCGATATTACCTGCAATGCCGACACGAC
Organism: Gammaproteobacteria bacterium; assembly: GCA_022600515.1. Classification (GTDB taxonomy): domain Bacteria; phylum Pseudomonadota; class Gammaproteobacteria; order Legionellales; family Legionellaceae; genus JAALKW01. The sequence goes on along the minus strand of JAHZKG010000005.1, from coordinate 12,729 downwards.
GTCCCGATGCAATGGCCGCCTCGCCTAACAATTGTGTCACCGTCGATTTGCCATTCGTGCCTGTAATCGCCACAACAGGGGCTGATATTTCAACTGCAAAACAATCCATATCGCTTTCAATCAGCAAACCATGCGCTCGTACAGCGGTTAGCAAAGCTATATCCAATGAAACACCAGGGCTACAAATAACCCGTGTAATTTGACTCAAATCTACTGCGCCTGAATCCCCTAAACAAACCAAAGCATTTGGAAATTCAGAGTAAAAAGCATTTAGATTCGGCGGGGCTTCTCGCGTATCAAATATTAAAAATGCAGTGCCTTTACGTTGAAGATAACGCGCAATTGAAACACCTGTTTTTCCAAGCCCCACAACCAAAACAAAGGGTTTCATGTTGCCTCCAAGGCGCTGTTCAATCTAACGCAGTTTAAGTGTCGCAAGACCACACAAAACAAAAACAACCGTGATCAACCAAAATCGAACAATCACCTTAGGTTCAGCCCAGCCTTTTAGCTCAAAATGATGATGTAGTGGCGCCATCCGAAAAATACGTTTACCGCCTGATAGTTTAAAATACACCACTTGTAACACGACAGAAAGGGTTTCTATCACAAAAAGCCCTCCCATAATAAACAACACGAGCTCCTGACGAATAATCACCGCAACAATGCCGAGGGCCGCCCCTAATGACAACGAGCCAACATCGCCCATGAAGACTTGTGCAGGATAGGTGTTATACCAAAGAAACCCAAGCCCTGCACCTGCAATTGCAGCACAGAAAATAGCAAGCTCCCCGGTATTCGGTACAAAAGCAACCGATAGATACTGCGCATACACCGCATTGCCCGATACATAGGCGAACAAACCCAATGCACCTGCAACCATCACAATAGGCATGGTTGCTAAGCCATCCAAGCCATCCGTCAGATTAACGGCATTGCTGCTCCCTACAATTACAAAATATGCCAAAACAGGAAATAATATGCCGAGTGGCAGTAAACAATCTTTCAAAAAAGGTATGGTTAATTGTGTGTGAATCGGATAGCTCGCATCGTTATACAAATAAAATGCGGCACATAGCGCTATCACTGATTGCCCTAAAAGCTTCTTTCGCGCAGATAAGCCTTTTGAGTTTTTTAAAACCAACTTCCGATAATCATCAACCCAGCCCAGCAGGCCAAACCCAAGCGTCACAAATAAAACAACCCATAAATAAGGATCGGTTAAACACCCCCACAATAAACAACTTACAGTAACAGCAAACAAAATCAGTATACCGCCCATCGTAGGTGTTCCTGCTTTTGATAAGTGCGTTTCAGGCCCATCAGCTCGAACCGCTTGCCCTATTTGCATTTTTTTCAACCAGCGAATCATGATCGGACCACAAACCAAAGCCACAACAAAAGCAGTCAATGCCGATAAAATAGAACGAAAAGTTAAGTACTGAAATACTCGCAATGCATGATACTGACTTTGAAACAACTGTGTTATCCAATAAAGCATGCTTTTAATCCTTAAATAAAGCCAAACAAAAAAATGAGGCGAAGCATAGCATAAAATATGCTGCTCTTCTCCCTACTTACCACGCTTCATGCGGGGTACCCAGACAAATTAATATTTAAAACAACTGGATGCCCCGGACAAGCCAGGGCACGTAGGCGGAGCAGGGCCGCAGCCTTACTATCAAACACACCCTATTCAAATAAGCTTTCTACCACGTGTTCCATTGTACTAGATCTTGACCCTTTCACCAGCACGGTTGTTTCTGCACTCAATATTGGCTTTAACATCTCGAGCAATTGAGCTTGATTATCAAAATGCTGCGCTGACCCACCAAACGCCTTGCTTGCAGCTTGGCTGACGATGCCACACGTTAATAAAACATCAATGCCTTGTTTTTTTGCCGCGACCCCCACCGCCTCATGATGTTTGACTGCATAATCGCCTAGCTCCCCCATATCACCCAGCACCAAGATACGCCTCCCAGAATAAGAGGCCAGTACATTAATCGCTATCAACACAGAGTTTAAATTAGCATTATATGTATCATCTAACACTACCGCGCCTATCGTCGTTTTTTTGGGCATTAGACGCCCAGAAACCCCTGTAAAGCGCATGAGTCCTTTTGCAACCTGATCAAGACCAATACCTAAAGCGCTCGCGCAGCTCGCAGCGGCTAACGCATTGCGTACATGATGCATGCCAGGCACACGAAGCGTAATATCACATGACCCTGCTGTCGTCACCAGCTTAAATGCAGCTCCACTTGGTGTGTCTGCCTTAATATGGCTTGCATACACATCGGCTGCGCTATCTATACTTGAAAAACGCAATACCTGCTTATCTTGAATTATGTCATCCCAGAAATGCGCATACGCATCTTCCGCATTAATTACAGCCGTACCATCTGCTAGTAACCCCTCATAAATTTCGCCTTTGGCATGGGCAATCCCTTCTATCGAACCAAAGCCTTCAATATGTGCTGAGCCAATATTATTAATTAAAGCAACATCAGGCTTAACCAGCCCAACCGTTTGTGCAATCTCACCGACATGATTAGCTCCCAACTCAAACACAGCATATTGATGCGAAGGCAGTACCTGCAGAATACTCAGTGGCACCCCTAGGTGATTATTCCAATTGCCTGGGGTTGCAAATGCAGCTGGCCCAAGAATCGCTGAGAGCATTTCTTTCACGGTTGTTTTACCATTGCTACCGGTTAAAGCCACCACACGACAAGACAACTGCGCGCGATGTTTCGCCGCGACTAAAGCCAATGCTTTCTCTAAATCAGGGTATATCAATACTGGTTTGTTTAGGCCTACTTGCGACTCAGTGCACAAAACAGCGGCTGCCCCCCGCTTAATTGCATCGGCAATAAACGCCTGCCCATCAACGCGCGCACCTTGAAAAGCAACAAATAAGTCCCCGGGCTTTAAGGTTCGGGTATCTATCGACACCCCTGTAATAGATTGCCCCCCATCCACCTGCGACGTGATGCCGAGGCACTGCGCAATATCAGATACTCGCATCTTCATACATTCACCAGTTCAATCGCTGCATGATTTAACGGCTCGCCTAAAAAAAATGCGCCAATGCTTTCAAAGCGCGTGACTAAATCGGTGACTAAATAATGCACTGTTCCTTGAGATACCCTGGTGTTCAAACCATTGATTTGGGTTAAAGCTTGCTTTAGTGCATCCGCTGTTGCTTCGGCCGAATCGACCACGCATATACCTTTAGGTAATAAAGCACTTAAAAGCGGCTTAAACACTGGAAAGTGAGTACAGCCTAATAATAGCGTATCTTCCGTTGTACATTGTGATAAATAATGCTGTAGCGTCATGCGGGCAATATCATTTTGAACCATGCCTTCTTCAGCTAGCGCAACCAATAAGCTGCCCGCACGGGCATGAATAACAACCTCTGGCAATGCGGCTTGAATTACATTTTGATACGCACCACTCGCCACCGTTGCCTCTGTTGCAAGCACCATCACCTGACGATTTTTGGTTGCACGAACAGCCGCACGTGCACCAGGCTCAATCACCCCAATCACGGGAATATCCGGTAACATCGTTTGCAAATGTGATAACGCCGCCATACTGGCGGTATTACACGCTACAACCAACGCTTTAATTTGGCGTTCAACTAAAATACGGGCCATCTGTACCGCATATTGTCGAATTGTTTCAAGACTTTTAGTCCCATACGGCAATCGCGCCGTATCACCTAAATAAATAAATGATTCTTGTGGCAACACCCGGCGCAAAGCCTTCAACACAGTTAAACCACCCATGCCTGAGTCAAATACACCGATTGGCAATGCTGTTTTTGACATAGTTACCTCAATAAAAATTTAAAATCTTTTTGAATCCGCGTTAAATCAAACTTATTCAAAAAAAGTGACATACTCATCCAGGTCCCTAAAGCCGCTAAATCACGAAAAGGGGGCGGTAAATACATGGGGGCTTGCAGTAAATCACTCTCATCAAGCTCTTTTAAAAGGGGTATATCATCTAAAATAATTTTACCTGAAAATAAAAGCGGTACTATTTCTATGCGATGCTGACTAATTGCAAAACGAATGAAATTATAAATTAAAATAAAGCCTTTGGCATAAGACAAATCTTTTGTGAACGCCCCACCATCTGGCGTGCTGCCTCGAAAAAGTCGTACACAATGCTGGTAACTATTTTGCTCGCTCAAACCACAATCCAGAAAATAACGATAAATATCTAAAAAATCAGCGCCCTGATTAATTTTATCTAATGCCACCACACGATTCGTTATTTTTCGCATACGCCCAGGATTAGACGAAAAAGTAACCACTTCAGTTAGTACAGCAAGACCTTCTTGAATCACGCTGGTTGATGGTGGGCCTTTCGCTAAAAATGAACAATACGGCTGCGTGTCACCGTTCAGGGTGGTGCCAATATGAACCCATCCTTCATGCACTTCCAAATATTTTAGATCTCTATCACTAAACATGGCATGCCGACTCAAGCTAATGCTCTTTGCACCAGCCGCTGCATCCGCAATCATGCCATCACTCACTTTGACCGTAATAAGCTTTTCATGATGCGTAAAAAAAGAAACCAGTCGTTCTTGTAATATATCTCTCGCTTCTTCAGCCGTGTAACGCTTGATATCCGCATCAGACTGCAGCTGTACATCCAATGCTGTTAGCGTATCAAATAAAACACCGCCCATTTCAGAGAGTTTTGGACCTGATGTATAAAATACATCATCAGGACTGCCATATAATGCCTTAGAGAGCGCACTAAACATGGGTGTGCCACGATGTTTTAGCATATAGGCTGTTTGGATGTATTCTTCACACTGGCGCTTAATCAAACGCGTTACAGGGCTATACTCCCCGAGCTGATTTTCAGCATCTCGAAGCACCCCTCGAAATTCTTCTTTTTTTTGAGCTGGCTCAAACGGTAAAGCATGTTTTTTATAATAAGCTGCATTAACTTCTGGAAGACGGGTGCCTTTATACTTAAAAAACTTCTTCTGAATCCCTTCGTCCCACTTAATGCAATCCAAAATACGGATTTTCAGTTGCGCTTTCTTTAAACGCTCAGAAAGCGCATGAATAATTTTTTGCTCTTTAATGGCCCGTTCAACCATTCCCATCTCCTTGACTCAGCAGCTAAGTTACAGGGGGTTGTATTTCTACTTTTGGACTTTGAGGTGCAGGTGGCAATCGATAAAATCCACTTAAATTCGTTTTTGTTAATGGGGGCGGAACCACCAAATCTGGCGCATTTTGACTCTCTAGATATTGATCTTTATCATTCGTCGCAAAAGGCACCGCCCATGCCGTATGAATCGGTTCTTCAATCAGCGTAGCACACGATGAAAGACTTAAAATCGCTGTTAATACAATACAAATATATCTCACAAAAACCCCTTAAATTAAATTCAACGCACGTAATGTAGCATTAAGACGCGCATGATGCTCTGATGAAAGTGACGTGAGCGGTAAACGCAGCTCATCCTTCAACAATCCTTGTTGTGCAAGCGCCCACTTAGATGGAATGGGATTCGCTTCCACAAATAATCCTTCATGCAGTGGTAATAACTCAACTTGTAGTTTTGCGACTAGAGCCTCATCTTGACTCAATGCCGCATCGACAAGTTTGACCATATGGTTAGGCGCAACATTTGCTGTAACTGAAATCACCCCTTTCGCGCCGTGTAACATCCACTCTGCAGCCGTGGGATCATCTCCACTATACACATCCATCCGCCCATTCAAATTATCTAATAAGTGTTTAAGGCGGGCGAGCTCTCCTGTTGCTTCTTTAATACCAATAATATTTGAAATATCTGCCAGTCGTATCACCGTTTCAGGTAATAAATCACACGCCGTTCGACCAGGTACATTATATAAAACAATCGGTATATGTACGGCTTCAGCAATGGCTTTATAATGCTGATATAACCCTTCTTGTGTGGGTTTAATATAAGCAGGCGTCATGATTAAAGCGGCATGCGCACCTAAATCCATCGCAGCTTGTGTGAGCTTAATGCAATCTTTGGTTGCGTTCGCTGCCGTGCCAGCAATCACGGGCACACGCTCAGCGGCTGCCTCAACCACTGTTTGCATTACTGTACATTTTTCATCATATGACAGTGTGCCTGATTCACCCGTTGTACCTGCAGCAACCAATGCATGCGTTCCCGCATCAATATGAAATTCAACCAATGCCTTTAAACGCTCTAAATCGAGCGCATCATTTTGCATTGGGGTAACTAACGCAACCATACTCCCCTGAAACACAACACTTCTCCTTCACAACAAACCATATGTCTCTTCATACTACCGGCACAAGAATCGCTTCTCAACAGCTAAGACCTAATTAGATCAAATAACAAGCAGAATGGCTTGTTTTAAGCTATAGTTAAGGCGTATTACAAAAAAAGGAGACACATCATGAAAAAATATTTAATTACATTATGCTTTCTAGGCGCTCTAACACTCATGGGCTGCGCTACGACACAAACAAACACCACAGAGAAAAAAGCACATGCAGAGCAAGCACAAAAAAGTGGGTCTTATTTTGGCACAGGTATCGGTATTGGTTTTGCTAGCTTTTAATATAAAAAATCGCTAAACAGCATAAAGATGCAATAAGCTATAGTACTCTATGAGGCTATAACAATGCCTACGCGTTCAATATGTTTGAGTAACTCAGGGTTATCAATTTGCTTTCAACGCTTTCATTTTTTCTAAAAACACCTCAAAACATGGTGCGTAGATTTTAATAATATGTTGAACAATCTCATCTGCGACACTCTGATTATAAGTATGGGAGGTTTGATTCCGGCTCTTAATCATTTCCATCCAGCCTTCGCCATTCTGAATTAAGCCTTTGCTATAAGCGGCTCTTGTTGCATCTCGAGAACCCGTGATATCTGATGGGCCTTGGAAGAAAAAATAATCTTTCATGACATTCCAGGCAAGCTCATGCGTAAACTTAAATGTCTGAATCAAACCTTGCTTTTCTAATTCTGATAATGCTCGCGTCGAAGCCAATTCAACTGCCAATTTAAGTTGCTTCAATGCCCGCGTATAATTATCTAAGCGCTGATGCCAGCGAACATCAACATTTTTCATCATACCAATACCACCCCATCATGTTCTATTGCATGAAGTAACTGCTTGTTTTTCAGTGCTTGAATGTGCACGATATCCATCGGAAAAATAATAGGTAAATCATCCAATGCATTCCACAATAAGGCAAATTGTTGATCTGATAAATGAGGCGCATCAATTGCCAAATCAATATCCGAACCAACCCCCTCATCCCCTCTCGCTCTTGAGCCGTATAAAATCACTTGATTCACTTCAGGAAACTGAGCGCAAACCGCTAGTATCTGTTGCCAGATTGCTTGACTCACGCCATATTGCTTCATGAGCAATCATTCAATTTTGTTTGAAGCGCTGAAAACAGCATAAATCCTGAGGCTTTCAAATAATCATAAATTGTTTCAGCTAACCCTTCATCATAGGTATGACTGGTTAAATTGCGCTTCAGGTGCAGTTCACTCCATGCACTTGCATCGGCAATTAGCCCTTGCTGATAAGCTACTTTTAATGTTTCTTTGGGGCTCAGAACTTGAATGTCTTGGGTTTTTAAGTAGGCTTTTAACGCCTTCCATGCCAACTCATAAGTAAACTCAAATCGCTGAATCACTGCATCTCGTGTATATTCAGATTTAGGAGCATCTAACGCTTTTTTTAATTGGCCCAGCGCTTTTTCAAACTGCCCGCGTTTAAATTCAAAAACATCCATCATGACACGCTCCTAATCTGCTTTAGCCATCACAGCCACCGTGTTACGTGCGTACACATCATCATAACGCTTAATATCATCTTCCCCTAAATAAGCACCACTTTGTACTTCAATCACATACAGCGGCACATCTCCTGGGTTACTCAAGCGATGCATTGTTTTAGGCGCAATATACGTTGATTGATTCACTTGCAACCGAAAGATATCCTCTCCATTCACAACTTCGGCCTCACCTGACACCACCACCCAGTGCTCTGCGCGTTGCTCATGTGTTTGCAATGAAATTTTGGCTCCTGGTTTTAACATCAAGCGCTTAACCTTAAAGGCATCGCCTTCGGCTAACACTTCAAACTCCCCCCACGGCCGCTGCGTACAGGTGTGTGCTTCGGCTAATAACTGATGCTCGTCATCCAGTGAGGCGACCAATGTTTTGACTTGCTGGGCATATTTTTTATCGGCGACTAAAACGGCATCTCGCGTTGCCACAATAATTTGGTCTTGAATCCCAAGGGCTGTGACCAGCGCGTGTTCACTGCGAATCAAACACCTTTTGCTCTGTTCCGCAATTGCCTTTCCTTGCAACACATTATCGTTTCCGTCCGATGCGTTGGTTTCTGCTACAGCGGTCCAGCATCCTAAATCATTCCATGCGATATCCATGGGCACAACAACCGCTCGCGTTGTTTTTTCCATCACAGCATAATCGATTGATTCTGAACGACATGCTGAAAAGCCGGCTTCATCCAAGCGAAAATAATCATGCTGTTGATTCGCTTTTTCATAAGCCGCTTTACTCTCTTCCAAAATATCCGGTGCATGGCGTGACAACTCTTCAAGATAAGTTGTTGCACGGCACACAAACATGCCACTATTCCAATAAGATAACCCGCTGTTCATACAGGATTCTGCTATCTCAATGCTTGGTTTTTCTCGAAACTGCGTAATCTGATAGACCCCATCATCACATGATGCGCCCCTATCAATATAGCCATACCCCGTCTTCGGGCTGGTTGGCTTGATACCAAACGTGACCATGGCAGGGGTTTTTGTCACAAAATCAATGGCACGTTGCATACCGGCACGCCACATCACTTCATCTTCAATAAAATGGTCTGATGGTAAAACCAATAAAACGCCCGACTCACCAGCAGCATGCAATACATGGTGTGCGGCACATGCGAGTGCTGGCGCTGTATTGCGTGCACATGGCTCTAACAAATACGTTAAATCCGGGTGCGTGGCTTGAAGTTGATCTTGGCACAGAAAGTAATGCGCTGCGTTGCTCACAACCAGCATATTGTCATGAGCCATTTTTGAAGCCCGCATAACCGTTTGCTGAAGCAACGACGCATTGCCATGCAACGACAAAAACTGCTTAGGAAAATCTTTGCGTGACAAAGGCCACAAGCGTGTGCCAGATCCACCCGCCAAAATCACAGGGAAAACGTTCATTCGTTACCTCTTTGCTTTCTTCAAGCCCATTAATTTATCTTTTGACGCACCGGCTTTAAATTGAATGGCCAATAAAACCAGGGGCGCATAGGCTATCAGCAAACCTTTCCAACTCTCTAAATAGCCTAATCCGACGCACATCGCCAAGGGAAAAAGCCAACAGATATTAATTAACAATACAGCCAATGAAATAGGCAAATGCCCACCAAAGTATCGCGCTGCTTGTTGATATGCATGGCTGTTATGCGCTTCATATACTTTGCAACGTCGATATAAACGATGAAATAATGTAAACGTTGCATCCACAATAAACACGCCTAACAAAATCAACCAACTCCAAAAGAAATGCTCATCAACCCGTGCTGCTTGCATAGAAAAAACACCAAGCATCAGCCCCAAAAATCCACTACCGACATCGCCCATAAAAATACGTGCAGGTGGGATATTCCAATAGAAAAACCCACCAACCGAAACAGCGAGCAATAAAGGCAAAGCCATCAACTCTAAAGCGCCTGAAAACCAATATAAACAGGCGGCACTAAGACAAACACTAATAAGCTCAAGGCTTGCAATACCGTCAATTCCATCCATGAAATTATATAAATTTAACAGCCAAACCAAATAAAACAACGTTAAAATATTAAGTACCGTTCCTGCTGGTAACGTCCATGACACTATCTCTAATGCGGGTAAGCCCTGTACGCCATAAATCATGATGGCAGCCGCTGAAAAATGTCCTATGAGTCGCCAGTGGCTTGGCATGCCATAACGGTCGTCTAAAAAACCCAAGGTCGCAACCAATAGCCCTGCAGTCATAAATGAGACAAAAAGCGATGTATCAAGCAGATGCTGTGTTTTTAGAAAAATCAACGACAGCAAAAAACACCCCACAAAAGCAAGTCCGCCACCTCGTGGTGTTGGCAATTCATGCGAACTACGATGATTCGGAATATCTAAAATTTCTTTTGTTATCGCAAAGCGACGAATGCCCCACGTTAGGCTCCAAGCCAATACAAACAATAAAATCAACACGCGCATTACTCTCCTAATTTGAACCCTTAATCGTGATTCGCCATTTCTTTTAGTACAGCATCCATATGATCTTCTGGTTCCCAATTTAACATATCTTTGGTTTTTTGAATATCAAGCACCAGCGAACCAAACAATCGCTGTGATATTTGCTCTTTTTTTAATATTTTTAACCCGCTTTTAAGCATCACATCTGGCACACGAATGAGTCGTACCGGAACAGATAATACGGCGCCCATTTTTTCTAATAACTCAGTCGTTGATAAATACCCCCCGTCGCTCACCAAAAAAATTTGATTCGCAGCCCTTGGGTTATCAATACACGCAACGATTAAGCTCGATAGATTATACACGGAAACAAAGCTCCGTTGATTATTAAGGCCCGAGAGTGGTAACGGCACACCGCGCTTGAGCCATTTAATCATCTCTTTGAAGTTCCCTTTAACACCTGGCCCATAAATTAAAGGCGGCCGAATAATCACAACCTCCATGCCTGTTTCTCGGCTAAGCGCTAATAACCCACGTTCGGCTTCGTGCTTAGATAAAGCATAGGCACCTGAAGGATTTGGCGTATCATCTGCATGATATCGTGTGCCCCGCGCTCTTTCTTCTCCATTCACTTTAATCGAGCTAATAAAAATAAACCGTTTAACCCCTGCACTCGCGGCTTGTCTTGCTAAATTTAAAGTCCCTTCGACATTTATTGTGCGATACGCATCATATTCATTTTTCCCAAGGCTATTCATCACATGCACCAATGCCGCAGCATGAATCACACAATCACAATCATATAGATGTTCATGCCATGCTGTATTAGGTGCAATCATCTTTATTTTACAAACCGTAACGCGTGGATGCGCGTCAAAATCAAATTGCTGTGTTTTTTCTCGAAGAGATACTTTAATTAAAGCCTTGGTATTTGAAATTAACGTTTGAAGCAATGTTCGGCCAACAAATCCTGTTGCGCCCGTTAAGAATATCTTCACTCTAACATCTCCCAGTCCCTGGTCTATCATTGCGCTTACTTCAACGAACGTACTACAAAACTACACCGCTATTTTCTGTTTAACCAGAGGTTCCTTTAAAATACCGGATACATCGGTGGCCATACCTTCCATGATTTTTCCTCGCGAAAACTTTTGAATAAACTGCGCTCGCGGTTCATCTTTAAAGCGCAGCGTTTCAAATGCCTGACATGCACCACTAACATCGCCAGGATAAAACACAGCTGCATTACTCATTTCTTCCCGTACAAATTGCTCAGAGTAACCTGCAAGACCTGCCCATATGGGTTTACCCATTGCTGCATATTCAAATAATTTAGACGGTAATACTTTATAAAATGCCGGGTAATCATTCAGGTGTAAAAATAAAACATCAGCAGCCTCATACGCTGAGATTAAAGCGGTTCGCTCGACAGGTGGTAGCACCTCTACATTATGACATGCCAATGCATCTAATGCTTTTTGCAATTTCAAACGACAACCGCCATCGCCAATCACTTTAAAGCGCACTTTACCTTCCAACTGTTTAGCCAATGCCGGAATCACACGATGCAGCCCCTGGCCTTCTCCTATGTTGCCTGCATACAGTACCGTTAATACTTTTTTAGATGCATCAGATAATGCTTGTTTCGTAATCTGCCGAACAAAAACCTCATCCACCCCATTGGTAAAATAACTAAATATTGTATGGGCATAACGGGCTTTAAAATAATCTTCAAATCCTTCTGACACCAAATTAACGCGCGCTGCTTGGGTAATCGTCAATTGCTCTATTTTAGAAAAGAGCGGCTTCAAAAAAAAAGCCAGCTTAGGGGACAAAACATCCCCAATGGTATCCACAAAAATATCGCGAATATCAAGATATAACGGTCGCTTTAAACCCTTCGCAAGCCACGCGCCTAATGCCGCGGTCATCAACCGTGAGGAGGTTGCAAACACCACATCATAATCACGTGCTTTAAGATACCGCTTTGCATGCCAAGCAAATGCCGTGAATGCTTTCACCTGGTCAAACATGCCACTTTGATGCGATGGCAATACAATGCGACGAATCAAAACGCCTTCTTGGGTTTCTTGTACTGGTACATCAGCATCCGTATCAAAGCTCTTATAACGATTCGGTAAAGTCGTTAATACTTCAACCTCATGCCCCAATTGCTTTAGGGCTTTCACTAAAGCAACACACCGAAAAGAGCCCGCGCATAAATCGGGGGGGTAATAAAATGAAAGTACGAGTATTTTCAATATCGATTCACCATCCTAGCCGCGTTATGAGTACATTGTCTTTAAAAGTAATCACAAGACAATGATTTTGAGCTGCTTGGCCAAACCCAGGATACCAGCTGCTTGGATTTACACGCAATTTAGCCTCACTGTCCAAGTAAAATATCACTTCTTTTTTACTTGGTAAACACAATACAACCCGTGTGGCGTCTAC
>JAHZKG010000004.1 GCA_022600515.1 Gammaproteobacteria bacterium | reverse complement strand
CCTGGTTGATAATCAGGTCCAACCTCTCCCACATCTAAGATTGCCTTCATGCCTTGATTCATTTCAACAACACAGTATCCTGTCTGCTTTAATAAACGCATGGGTGCGTTTTGTTTCAAACACTCAATATTTAGCTGGCTAGCATACTCCCTTAACTCTTGTAACTTTGGCGCAACACCAAACGTTGCATCATTAAAAAATGAAATATCGCCATCCGGATGTGTCATGGCATCCAACCAGTATAAACCGCGCTGTATGACACCTTCCCACTGTGTTTGTTTTTCTTTAAGTGCTGGAGTATGTGTAATCGATATCAAATAACATAAGTCACACATATCCCACAGTAACGCTGCATGATACATGGGAGAGCGCTCAAAATGTCCTCCATCTAACAAGAACTGCTCTGACACTTCACGTTCAAGCAATCGAAGCCCTTTTTCAAGCCAAGCATTAGCCTCAACCCCTCCCAAATAAGCACCTATAAATACCAACGCTTTTGCATTTGCAAACAAATGGTTTCCTAAAATATGAAACTCTAGCTGCTTTACTAACGCGCGTGCTTGCAATACCAAGCTTTTTTTCCAATGCGGTTGAACCATCTCAGGATTTTTTGAAAAACATTTAATCCAATTCACAAGCCGTAACGAGAGCGGATAAGGCTCCCAGCCATTGCCTAGTAATATAGGGTTCTCATCAATCCAGCGCTCTATCAGCTGCATTAAAAAATCTTGATTTAAGCTGGCATTAACGCCATTCAAACCATCGAAATAATGCAGATGATACAACCACAGCTTTGAGTGTTTAGGATCATTCCATAGGTTGGAATGGCTTAATACAGCTTTCTCGCCTAAAAAACATAATTCGCCTGTATTGAGTAACGGCGATAACATCCCTTCCGGAGACACAAAAGCCTTATTCCAAACACGTACAGTCTGTTTTAGCGTCCGCGTATTAATTTTTGTTTTTTTCAGCGTATACATCAAACGATAAAAAAACTGCTGCGGCTTTAGATAGCGTAACGTATGAAAATAACGAGCGGGCTTTGTTCTATACATAAAATCCTTTTTTCTCGCGATTATTACTTACTCATGAAAACTTCAAACTCGCACTACTTGGCAAGTTAATAATGCGTTGCTCCAATGATTCAGCAACATGCAGGTTCATTTTAGGGCAGGTTTCATAAGGTAATAAACGATTTAACAATCGCCATACTGGACGTGTCATGAATCCGGCTTGATTCGTTGCAGTAAGAATATCTTCTTGCTGATGTGCTAAGTCTTTACTTAATAAAAGCACTTGAAGCCAATAATTACTCTGAGAGCCCGCTGACTCTTTGAAAATACTAACCTGTTCAATAGCCGAAAAAGCATCTTGATAACTGGTTTGAAGTCGACGTTTAGCTGCTAAAAATTGCGGTAAACTTTCAAGCTGCGCACACCCTAAGGCAGCATTAATATTAGGCATTCGATAATTATATCCTACCTCATCATGCACAAAATCCCATTGATGCGCTACTTTTGCTGTTGTGCTTAGATATTTCGCGCGCTTTGCGATAGATGCATCATTGGTGACTATCGCCCCCCCGCCACCTGTTGTTGCAATTTTATTTCCATTAAAGCTAAATGCCCCCATTAACCCAAAGGTCCCAGTGTGCCTGCCATTACAAAAGCTGCCCAATGACTCAGCGGCATCTTCAATCATGACCAAGTTAAAGTCATGCGAAACTTTCAATAACGCCTCGATATTAACCGGATGTCCGAATGTATGCATTGGGAGCATTGCACGTATAACCCGCCCTGTTTGTTTATTAACACATACACCCGCATCCATTTGCGTGATGTCTTTCAAATAAGCATATAGAGCATCCGGGTCCATACCCAATGTTTTTTCATCGCTATCTACAAAATGAGGGGTTGCACGGCAGTATTTCACTGCATTTGCCGTTGCTACAAAACTGAGCGCTGGAATCAACACTTCATCATCTGCTTGCACGCCGCCCAATAAAAGAGACAAATGCAAAGCTGCCGTTCCATTAACAAGTGCAATGGCATGTTTCGCACCTACATATGCTGCAAGATCTGCTTCAAATCGATCAACAAATTTCCCAACGGATGAAACATACGTTGTATCGAGACATTCTTTTAAATAAGCCCACTCATTCCCTACAAAATAAGGTGCATGAAGTGGATGTGGTGACGAGCCCACAGCTGTTTGGATGGCCTGAACCACTTGCTCCGGGAGCATCTTATCCATAATTTAAATCCTTAAATCATTGTTCTCTTAGCTGTAATGCAGCTTGAATTGTAATTCGTGCCACCTCAAATATTTCGTCACTTGGAATTGGGGTTTCTTGACCTGTTGTGATTGCTTCAAGAAACGCGGCAACACAAGCCTTCTGCCCTTTATCTTGTCGTATCAGATTCATCTTAGAAAAACCTGGCCAGCCAAATCCTTTCAGCTTACGAAAATTATCCAATTGCAAGATGCGTCCCGCCGCAAACACTTCAATCCGCTCTTTAGAAAAACCAGATGCCCCATTAGCCAAATAGTGAATGGTTCCAAACGAGCCATCTGCAAACCCAAGCGTAATGACTGCTTTATCTTCTGCAACCTCTGTATAGGCATTATCACCCATCTTTCTTACTTGCATAGAAGTTATTTTTGAACCGGCTAAATAACGCATTAAATCAATAAAATGGCAGGCCTCTCCAATAATACGCCCGCCGCCCACATTCAAATCTTGCGTCCAATGCTTGCTCGGTATTGCGCCTGCATTAATCAGCATCATGAATGATTTAGGTTCACGTATAGGCGACAGTAAGGCCTTCATTTTCTGAATATGCGGTGAGAATCGTCGATTATATCCCACCATCAGATGCTGTTTTTTTCCCATGGTTGATGCAGTATCATAAGCCGCTTCAACTGCGGCTAAGCTTTCAAGTGTGATTGCCAAGGGCTTTTCAACAAACACATGTTTCCCTGCCTGCAAGGCCTTCACAATAAAAGATGCATGGGTATTATGCCGTGTCACAATCGCGACTGTATTAATCATGCTATCTTGCAGCATGCTTAATACATCTGTTGATGCCTTTAAAAAACCTGATTTTTTTCCATGAATCACACCTCGCACACCACCAGAGGTCACAATGGTATGAAGCTGTGCCGCTTTTGCTTCAAATGCAGGAATTAACACACGCGCCGCATAATTACCCGCGCCAATCAATCCAACCACTGGTTTTTCAGAGTTAAACTTAATCGCCTGCTCTCTTTTAAGACTTACTTCACGAACATGTCTTGATGCAACGTCACTTTGATAATTCAAAATAATACCTAACGCCGCTTTATCCTCTGTTAACACCTGATAAGCTTTTTCGGCTGCTTCAAAATCAAAACGATGTGTAATTAATGCCGTCACATCTAAGCGGCCACTTGCCATCATATCCAGTACAGCTTCAAAATTACGCTGCTCTGTCCATCTCACAAAACCAATGGGATAATCTAATCCTTTGTCTTCATAATTAGCATCATAACGTCCAGGCCCATAAGAACAAGATACTTGAAAGCTCAACTCTTTTTCATAGAAATCAGCACGATTTAAGTCAAGCCCAACCACACCAACCAAGACCACGCGCCCACGTTTTCGACTCATTTGAGCGGCTTGTGTAACGGGACTATTCGATTGGGTTGAAGCCGTAATAATCACCGCATCAACGCCTCGCCCATGACTAAACGCCATACCCGCACGCACAGGATCTTCGCCCTGGCCAAGATGACACACCTCAGCACCAAACTGACGGGCCAATTCAAGTTTTGTCTCATCAAAATCAATCGCCAATACCCGGCAACCATG
>JAHZKG010000050.1 GCA_022600515.1 Gammaproteobacteria bacterium | reverse complement strand
TCCCCAACCCTCTCCCAGCCGTAACTTCTGTGCTTTAGCGTATTTCAGCTCTGAGGGAGAGGGGGTATTCTCAGGGCTTAAAGCATTCACGCTCTCGCATCTTGAAGTCTGATGGGTATAGATAAATTAAGCCGCTAAGAATTGTTTTGCTTAGTTAATCTTGTTTTCCATTCGAGTCAAACAAAAAATGGATTCCCGCCTGCGCGGGAAAGACAGATTTTTGGTTGGACTGGGCGATTTAAAGTCACTTCTCGATAGACTGTAGCTAAAAAATATTCGTGGGGATCTGTCAGCTCGCAACGACGGAGATCGGTTTAAATTTACAGACCCCGCCGTACCTGACCCTATTGATTTTTTATTTTAACTTTTCAACTTCTCGTTTTTTGGGTCGCTTCCATCCTGACAATGTTTTTTGCTGTGAGGTTGTCAATGTCAGTTCATCTGCTGGCGCTGCGCGTCGGAGGGTTGTGCCTGCGCCAATGGTCGCATTCTTGCCCACGGTAACCGGTGCAACCAATTGGGTGTCAGACCCTATAAATGCGCCATCTTCAATAATGGTCTGATGCTTATTAACGCCATCATAATTACACGTAATCGTCCCCGCACCAATATTCACTTGTTTACCAACCAACACATCGCCTAAATAACTCAAATGACTGGCTTTCGAGCCTTCGCCAAACACCGCTTGTTTGATTTCTACAAAATTCCCAATTTTACATGCATCGCCTAAAACCGTGCCGGGCCTTATACGTGCAAACGGACCAATGCTGCAGTTCGCGCCAATCTCACAGTTTTCTAATACTGAGTGCGCTTCAATTCTTGTGTTAGGCCCTACTTTTACATTCGTTAAAACACAATGAGGGCCAATCTGTACCCCATCTGCAAACGCAAGCTCACCTGACAAAACCAAACCCACATCTAAAAATACATCTTGCCCGCAATTCAATGTGCCTCGAATATCCAAACGCTTTGCGTCCGCAACTGTCGCCCCTTGTTTCATCAGCTCAATGGCTTGCCGCTCTTGCCATACACGCTCTAAATCTTGCAACTGCCGCCGGTCATTCACGCCCTGAATCATCCATGACGAGCTCACATGTATGAACCCAATGGGATGCTGCTCTGTGGCCGCCATTTCAATAATATCTGTCAGATAATACTCTTCTTGTACGTTTCCAGCACTCAACCGAGGCAGCCAAACACCCAAATCACTCGCTTTTGCACAACACATGCCACTGTAAATTTCTTGAATCTTACGCTCTGCTTCTGTGGCATCTTTTTCTTCAACCAGCGCGTGAATAGAACCATTTTCGTCTCGAAGCACGCGCCCAAGCCCTGTGGGATCAGATAACAAAGCCAGTAATAACACCAACGGCGTTTTACCAGACGCTTCATCCACTGCTGCACGCTCAAGTAATGCTTCCAAAAGTGACAGCTGAATCAACGGCACATCCCCAGACAAAACCAAAACCAAATCATCTGTTGGAATATGTGGTAACGCCTGCATAAGTGCATGCCCTGTGCCCAGCTGCTTTTCTTGCAAAACCCAATTAATATGATGATCAGAAAAAGCCTGTTGAATCCGTTCATGCTCATGCCCAACAATGACATGAATTGCAGCAGGGTTGAGTGCTTTTGCTGTATTTAGCACGCGCCCAAGCATAGGCTGGCCTGCGAGCGTATGTAATACTTTCGGGGTTTTTGAATACATCCGCGTGCCTTGCCCTGCGGCCAAGATAACTACATGTAATGCCATTGGAATACGTTCCTTTCTTTTATTTATTCTTATAATAAACCGTTCAGAGCAATAGGTGTAGCTCCGAAGAGAAGATTAGCCGATTATTTAGTAGCCGGCCCTTTTCCATGAGAGGGATCGTCACCAGCATCCTTCGGATTCGCTGTATCCGTTAACTTCTCTTTAAATGTCTGTGTCGTCCTTCTCGCCTGTTCTGTGGCTTGCGATATGTCACTAAATTTATCCTGCACGATTTCCGCTATTTCACCTTGCAATACATCCAATAGTAATTTTTCATCACTGTCTGTATGACGGCTAAAATTAGAAGAAGCAAGCGCTTTATGATAAAACGCGTGCGTCTCTTCACCAGGCGTTTGGGCTACAGGAGGCGTAAAGCGTGCTTGTGTTATATCAATTGCCTCTGCTCCAAATTGACATCCAGGAGGAGCCGACGCGCCAACAACCAATAATGCCATCCACACATACTTCAGCTCTTCTTCATTAGACCCACTTAAAACAATTTTACTGCTTGCTGACGGCAAGTCTTTTAAGCCAGCACAAAACTGGGTGGCCATCGCAATAGCGCCTATCATCTTGGCTTTTTCTTCGGCAGCATCTCCCGTTGCAGGAAAATCAACCAACGTCATTTTTTCTAATTTCGCTCCTGAACGCTCCTCTGTAAACCGAACGCTTTTAGCGCCGGTATCTTTACCCGTAACCGTATGCTCTCTAATGCTGCCATCCACTACCCTGTCGATTTCTTCGTATACTCCCGCCACCGAAGTATTTGCCGGACTTGTTGCTGTACGCTGCGGTTGTTGACTAGAAGAATAATCTTCGTGAGATATCGTATAAACACTAGATAACAACCCAATGTCTCTTGCGCCTGTTTTTGCTGCTGCAATTTTCGCTTTGAGTGCATCTGATGCTGATTTTATTTCAGCAATTTGGCCTTTTATTTCTCCATCTGAATCGGCCGATGGATTCTTGGTCAGATGCGCAGTTACGCTCGTATCGATTGCCTCTATGTTCTCAAAAAAATCGCGTCCTAATTGATCCTCTAACTGCTCTCCAGCTTTTTCCGCAGACTCCTGAAACGCGACATTAAGTGATTTAATCTCAGCTAGTTTATCTAAAGCATCTTTTATCTTAGGCAGCTCTTCTCGCATCGCCTCCAGAGTAATTGGAGTTCCTTGCGAAGCAAAACGAAGTGTAGT
>JAHZKG010000049.1 GCA_022600515.1 Gammaproteobacteria bacterium | reverse complement strand
TATACTTCTTATACTGCTGTACGGTGTTAGACTCCCAAATTTATATCAAGGATGCCCACTCAGTTTGTTTCTTCAATTTCCAATGAACTTCGCCTCAAAGCGTGTCGTGCATTCTACGGATTTACGGGGGCTTGTCAATGCTTAATTTCATTTTTTTATGATTAACTTGAAACATCAAAAATATAACATTATATAGCTTGTGACATAGCGCGCCTCATACAATTCAAAATGCTGCGATGATTTTTAAACATTGAAGGCTAGTAGTTTAAAACACCTTCTGATAGAATGCTTTGCTCACAATGGTGGTCTTTAGGGTCTCCTCGCATCGATACACTGTGAATCCCGTCAGATCCGGAAGGAAGCAGCGGTAACAGTCGATTCGAGTGCCGGGGTAAGGCTCTTAAGACTGCCACCCTAATCAAGTGAGCGTGTATTGATGAGTGATGTTGCACTTGCAAGAAAATATAGACCCCGAACCTTTGCCGAACTCATCGGCCAAAATCATGTAACCAAAGCACTTACGAATTCACTGTCACGTCAACGGCTCCATCATGCCTATTTATTTACAGGCACCCGTGGTGTTGGAAAAACCAGTATCGCACGTTTATTTGCCAAAGCACTGAATTGCGAAACGGGCATCACCCCCACTCCCTGCCTTACATGCGACACCTGCCTTGGAATTGAGCAAGCGCGTTATATTGACCTCATTGAAATAGACGCAGCCTCTAAAACGCGGGTTGAAGACACACGTGAGCTCTTAGATAATGTAATTTATTCTCCAACCCAAGGCCGTTTTAAAGTTTATCTGATTGATGAAGTACATATGCTCTCGACGCACAGCTTTAATGCGCTGCTTAAAACGTTAGAAGAACCACCAGCACATGTCGTTTTTTTGCTTGCAACAACCGAGGCACAAAAACTGCCTATGACTATTTTGTCGCGTTGCTTACAATTTCACCTTAACGCACTGCCTCCTGAACTGATTAAAGAGCAACTTAATCTAATTATTAAGAACGAAAAAATAGTCTGTGAAGCACAAGCGCTTGAACTCGTTGCACATGCGGCTGATGGGAGTGTTCGAGATGCACTGAGCTTACTTGATCAAATTATTGCATTGTCAGACGATGCCATCCAAGTGACTGATGTAAAAAAAATGCTTGGCCATACAACGCATGACCATGCCATTGGCATTTTAAACGCACTCGCGCACAATCAGCCTGAAAAGCTACTTCAGTTGAGTCAGCATATCGCAACAGATGGCGGGCAATACACCTATGTACTCAATGAAATTCTGTGCTACTTACATCAAATTTGTCTTTTGCAAATCATCCCACAAAGCACAGACCTGACCCCATTGAGTCAAGCATTATCGCCTGAAGATACCCAGCTACTGTATCAAATTGCGCTCAAAGGCCAAGAGGAGCTTCCTCTGGCACCCACGCCAGCCATTGGCTTTGAAATGACTTTGCTTCGCATGCATACGTTCAAGCCTGCAAACTTACAACCATCGCCTCCTTCAGCTTATGAAGCGGTCCCAAAAAAAAATACGCCAGCAACAGAGCACCAAGCCATTAAATCGACAACGAAGCCTGCAATTAAATCTGAACCGATTAATCCCTCGCCAAAAGCCGCTACCCCTCCTCAATCAGATGACAACTGGGAGGCGCTGATACCCAAGCTAAACCTTACAGGCCTCGCTTTGAATGCAGCAAAACAAGCCGAACTAGTGCTTGAAGACAGTAATATTGCCCATCTGCACTTTGATAAAAACCACCGCTCTCTATTTACGCCTGGGGTTATTAAAAAAATAGAAGACAAGCTCTCCGAATATTATGGCACCCCCATCCAGCTAAAAAGCCAAAGCAACACACACAAACCCAACTCCCCGGCTGAAAAACAACGCGTACAAGACAAGATAATTCACGACGAACATCAAGCAACACTTAATACAGACCCAGCTTTTCAAGCGCTTAAAAACACTTTTTTATGAAAAAATGTGAAATTATTAACAAGATGCCCTATAATATTAATACTTTCATGTTTTTATTATTAAACGAGGAAATATCATGGCTATCGGTGGAAATATTGGAGAGAACATTGGCGACTTAGTTAAAGAGGCTCAAAAAATGCAACAACGCATGCAAGCAGCCCAACAAGAACTAGGTGATCTAAAAGTTGAAGGCCGCTCAGGTGCTGACATGGTTATGCTTATGCTGAATGGGCGTCATCAAATTTTAGACTTAAAAATCAAGCCATCGGCACTTGACGAAGATGCTGATTTCTTAAGTGAATTAATTATTGCAGCTTACAACGATGCACTGAAAAAAGTTGAAGAAGCCTCTAAGAAAAAAATCACGTCCCTAACTGAAGGCTTAAATCTTCCAACAGATCTTATGAAAAAAATGCAAGAAGAAGGCGACGGCGGTAAAGAGTAATTTATTACCTATGGATACGTTGTCTCGTTTAATTGACGCACTGCGGTGCCTGCCTGGTGTTGGGCCAAAGTCGGCCCAACGCATGGCATTTCACTTATTACAGAATCAGCGTCCTCGAGGGCTCCACTTGGCGAGCAGCCTAGAGGCAGCTATGCAAACAATTCGTCATTGCTCGCAATGCAATAACTATACCGACCATGTTATATGTCAAGTATGCCTAAGCACCGAACGCGAACAACATATTTTATGCGTTGTCGAAAACCCAGCCGATGTATTTGCTATAGAACAAAGTCATGCTCATGCGGGTCAATACTACATTCTCATGGGCAAAATATCACCTCTTGATGGCATTGGTCCCGACGACATCGCATTAAAAGGCCTAGAAACCCGTATTGCTTCAGGTCAAATAAAAGAAGTGATTTTAGCCTTAAGTCCAACAGTTGAAGGTCAAACAACCATCCACTTTATTCAAGCGCGATTAAAACCTTATGACATTAAGATAAGTCAGCCAGCACACGGCATTCCTGTGGGCGGTGAGCTTGAGTATTTAGATGGCAATACCATCAGCAAAGCACTCTCTAATCGCAGCACACTACTCACGACATCTAAAGCTAATGCGTCTCAGCACGATGCTTTGTTAATTGAATAACGCGAACACTCTTAACTTTATGCCCCCCGACTTTAAGCACCTCGACTTGATAATTATTAATCATTAAACAGCACTCCGAAGGTGGAATATACCCAAGGTGCTCAATAATAAGCCCGCTTAAAGTGCGTGGTCCCATTGCTGGCAACTGCCAACCTAGCGCCCTATTTAAATGACGCAATGTAATGCTCGCATCAATAATACTAGAACCGTCTATTTGTGGAGAAATATCGTTGCTTAAAGCGGCGATATCTGTTGTAAATTCACCGACAACCTCTTCTAAAATATCTTCCATCGTAACCAGGCCTTGTAAGTCACCATATTCATCAACCACAAAACCACTCCGGCGTTTCATTTTTTGGAAATTTAATATTTGAACGTTTAAAAGCGTCGCTTCGGGAATAAAATAAGGTGCATCGACAGCCTGTAATAGCGTATCTGCATCTAATACACCCTCAAGCCTTAAGTTTAATAGTCTACGAAGATGCACAATACCTAATAAATTCTCAATATTGCCACGATACACAGGCAGGCGTGTATGCTGTATTGTTTCTAACGACGCAAGTACTGTTTCCCATGGCAAATCCAAGTCAATTCCCGTGATTTCATTCTTAGGGACCATAATATCTTCAACACAAGCGCGCTCTAAATCAAGCAAGCTAATCAACATGCTTTGATGTTCAACCGGCAACAATCCGCCAGCCTCATGGACTACAGAGCGCAACTCATCACTGGACAACGCTTCTTTCTGAGTGTAATTCAATGAAATGCCGAAGCATCTTAAAATTGCGTTGGCTATCCAGCCAATCAACCTTACCAGCGGAAAAAATAGCTTTTGCAAGATCAATAAAGGCCAAGCACAGGCAAAAGCAACACGCTCCGTATAAAGGGCTGCCAGTGTTTTAGGTGCCATTTCAGCAAATACTAAAATAACAAGCGTTAACAGCCCTGCGGCGATGCCAACACCAAAATTACCGTAAACACGGCCACCAATCAGCGTGCTCAACATCGACGCAACAACATTAGAAAAAGTACTTCCAATCAACACAACCCCGAGCAGCCTATCCGGATGCTTCAGCAAGCGACTCACACGCTTCGCTTGCTTGTGATTTTTTTTCACTAAATAACGCAGTCGATATCGATTAATCGCCATCATACTGGTTTCTGCTGCGGAAAAAAAAGCAGCCAATACAATTAAAAAAAATAAAGCTATCACTAACGTAGAAAGAGGTGTAGACACAAATGCTTCCTTATAAACTTTCTCTCACATCATTCATGGTATAATATGAAGCCATTTTAATCCATCAAGACAGCTGAGGGCAGTGATGTTTGAGAATTTAACAAAACATTTAACCGAATCCATTAAATACTTAGGCGGACAAAGACGTTTCACCGAAGACAGCATGAAGCCCGTTCTAAAAGAAGTGCGCCTTGCTCTACTTGAGGCGGACGTAGCCCTACCCGTTGTCAAAGCTTTTTCCGAGACCATTCGTGAAAAAACAGTCGGACAAATTGTTGAATCGCACTTAAAACCTGAACAAGCCTTAATTAAAATCGTTCATGATGAGCTGGTTGAGCTCATGGGAAGTGAACGCTCCGAACTAAATTTTAAAACAGAACCCCCTGCTGTCTTTCTCATGGCAGGCCTGCAGGGCTCAGGAAAAACAACCAGTGCAGCAAAGCTCGCGAAGCACTTAAAAGAAATCGAAAAAAAGAAAGTCATGTTGGTTAGTGTTGATGTCTATCGCCCGGCAGCCATTCAGCAATTAGCGGTACTTGCTAAAACACTCGATATTGCTTTTTTTGATGCGACTGCCAAAGAATCACCTTTGAAAATAGCAAAAAAAGCATTAGCCCAGGCAAAAAAACAATTTATAGACGTTCTTATTATTGATACAGCCGGACGCTTACATATTGATAATGAAATGATGGATGAAATAAAATCACTTCATAAAATTGCAAACCCCACCGAAACGTTGTTTGTTGTTGATAGTATGACAGGCCAAGATGCTGTGCACACTGCAGAAGCATTTCATGAAGCGCTGCCATTAACAGGTATTATTCTAACCAAAACAGATGGTGATGCACGAGGTGGTGCGGCCCTTTCCATGCGACACATTACAGGGCAACCGATTAAATTCATGGGCTCAGGTGAAAAAATAGATGCACTTGAAGTATTTCATCCTGAGCGCGTAGCATCTCGTATTATCGGTATGGGCGATATGCTGAGCCTTATCGAAGAGGTTGAGCAAAAAGCTGATAAGAAAACACAAGATAAACTCACCAAAAAACTTAAAAAAGGTAGAGGCTTTGATTTAAACGACTTCAAACAGCAATTGCTTCAAATGAACCAAATGGGCGGAATATCAGGCATGATGTCTAAACTGCCGGGTATGAAAATGCCTAACCCAGAAAGTTCCGCTCAATTGGCCGAAAAAAGTATGGTGCAAACGGTTGCGATTATTAACTCAATGACTCCTAAAGAACGGCGCGTTCCAAAGCTTATTATCGGTTCACGTAAGCAACGTATCGCCAAAGGCTCTGGCACACAAATACAAGATGTAAATCGCTTACTGAAGCAGTTTACACAAATGCAAAAAATGATGAAAAAAATGAGCAAGCCCGGCGCCATGAAACAAATGATGCGCGGATTGGGTGGTATGCCGAATATGGATGATACATTTCCTGGTATGTAATTTTGTAGCTGATGCTACGTACTTACTTCATGTACAGTACGTAGTTATCTCTGCTCACTAGATATTAAAATATCTACACGTACGTCCTAATGTATCAACATCAGCATCACTTCCACTTTCATTTTCAGATGAATCATACACTGCGCCATCTGATGATGAGTCGCCTTCATCTGCCCCTTCATAGTTCAGAGACCTTGCTGGAGTCGAACGCCTAATATTATCCATTACTTAATTTAAAACATCTTCTTGCCAATCTATCAAGTCAGCGTCATCGCGCAGCTCCGCTTGCATGAGCCTAGCACGTACCTGTCGTACATTAGCGGCCGTGAAGCCTCCTCTCTGCGTGCTATGATTATAGGGCGGCTCAGCCGCATGCCTTCAGGCCATGTGGGGCGCATAAAGTCTCTCACTTCTTGCTTAACTCTCCGAGATAGATTATTAAAAGTAACTGGCGCGTCCTTCCTCCTTAGGAATAGTAAAATAATAGATCAGTATGGACTTAAGTAACCCAGATAACACGAGGCTACGATTCTTTTTAAATTACCCCTTTATTTGTTCCGTTAATTTTCGTACAATGAACGCCATTTTTAAGTCATCATGATTAATTTACTGAGGAAGACCATGGTCATTATTCGTTTATCACGAGCCGGCGCAAAAAAACGCCCTTTTTATCATATCGTTGTAACAGACAGCCGTCGACGTCGTGATAGCAACTACATTGAAAGCATCGGATACTTTAATCCGGTTGCACGTGGACAAGAAGTACGTCTGCACTTAGAAACAGAGCGCTTTGCTCATTGGCAAGGTCTTGGCGCGCAGTTATCTGATCGTGTTAAGTCTTTAGCTAAGAGCTATAAAGCGCCGGCGGCTAAAAAAGACAAGCCGAAAGAAGACAAAGCAGCATAAACACAGTGGTTGCAATCGAACCTGAATGGGTTATTATTGGGAAGTTTGGCCGCCCGCAAGGGATTAAAGGCCTCGTTCGCGTTATTTCATTCACTGAACCACGTGATAATATACTGCAGTACCCTGATTGGTTTATCCAAAAACAGGGCTCGACATGGCACAAGATTGAACGCTTAGATGAGCGTGTTAATCCTCAGCATATTCTGGCCCAAATAGATGGATATGCCTCTCGGGAAGCAATATCGCAATTAACCAATATAGATATCGCTATAAAAAAAATAAGCCTCCCTGAGTTAAATACAGGGGAGTATTATTGGCATGAATTAATTGGCATGCGTGTTATACATAATACTGGGGTGACTTTAGGTATAGTCGACTCAATATTAGAAACAGGTGCCAATGATGTATTGGTTATTGTTGATAAAGAAAATAATAAGAAACATTTAATCCCTTATATTTTGGATGATGTTGTTCAAGATATAAGTAAAATAAACCGTGAAATGGCGGTTTGTTGGGATTTGGATTTTTAGTACATGTTGCAGCTCGGCGTAATAAGTGTCATGCCTGATATGTTTGCCTCACTACAGTATGGCGTAACAGGACGTGCCTTAGTCGAGCAGCGGATTCAGATGACACATTGGAATCCGCGGGATTGGGCTCCCCCGCCTCATCGCTCTGTCGATGATAAGCCTTATGGCGGAGGACCTGGTATGGTAATGCGTTATGAGCCTTTGCACGCAACAATACTTGAGGGGAAAAAAACCTTAGGTAAGGCGTGTAAAACGGTTTATTTAAGCCCGCAAGGCATGCAGGTCAAACAAGCTTATTTAAAGCAGTTGGCCGACCTTAAAGAACCAATCCTCTTTGTAGCTGGGCGCTATGAAGGCATTGATGAGCGCGTGCTTGTCGAAGATATTGATGAAGAGTGGTCACTGGGTGACTTTGTATTAAGTGGTGGGGAGTTTGCAGCCATGGTATTTATTGATGCCTTGGCGCGTTTACTTCCGGGTAGTTTGGGGCACCCCCTCTCAGCCCAGGAAGACTCTTTTATGGAAGGTCTCCTAGACCACCCGCACTATACGCGTCCACCTTGTGTGGATGGCAGTAAGGTTCCTGACGTATTATTACAAGGGGACCACGGCGCGATTGAACGATGGAGAAGAAAGCAAGCGTTAGGACAAACCTGGTTAAAACGGCCAGATTTACTTTCAAACATTGCATTAACACATGCCGATCAACAGTTGTTGAGCGCGTTTAAACATGAGTATGGCCAGTCTTGCACACAAGATGGTCCGTTGGAGGAGTAAATTATGAGTAATCTGATTGATGAAATTAATGCTGAGCAAATGCACGATAAAAAAATCCCTGAATTTAACTCAGGAGATACCGTTGTTGTTCAGGTCAAAGTAAAAGAAGGTACACGTGAACGCCTCCAAGCCTTCGAAGGAGTCGTTATTGCACGAAGAAATCGTGGTGTAAACTCAGCCTTTACTGTACGTAAAATTTCACATAGCGTTGGCGTTGAACGAGTTTTTCCACTATATAGTACACTCGTGGATAGCATCACAGTTAAACGTCGTGGTGACGTTCGTCGTGCGAAGCTCTATTATCTTCGTGAACTGTCTGGTCGTGCTGCCCGTATTCGTGAAAAACTTCCACAAAAAAAATAAGCTTAAATAATATTTAGGGCATGCTGAACAGCATGCCCTAAATATTTAGTTAGCTTAGCCTAAAACAGTTGCAATCATGCCTTAATATCACCTAAAATATTTTCATGCATGCAATTGACATTAAACAACTCTGTAAAACTTACGCAGGTGGTCTTGAAGCCTTAAAAGGCATTGACTTAACCATTGAATCAGGCGATTTTTTCGCGTTGCTCGGTGCTAATGGCGCCGGAAAATCAACTACTATTGGTTTAATTAGCTCGCTTTTAACCAAAACCTCTGGTGCAATTCAGGTCTGCGGTATCGATTTAGACAAAGATCCAGTACAAGCTAAGCAATACTTAGGGCTTGTACCTCAAGAAATCAATCTTAATATCTTTGAACCCTGCGACCAAATACTTTTAAATCAAGCAGGTTACTACGGCATCCCTCGCAAAGAAGCCCTCGCTCGCACGCACGAATTGTTGAAGCAGCTCGGGTTATGGGAAAAGAAAAATACAATCGTACGTCGCCTCTCTGGTGGCATGAAACGTCGTCTCATGATTGCTCGCGCATTAATGCATCGCCCTCGAGTGCTTATTTTAGATGAGCCAACTGCGGGCGTAGACATTGAAATTCGGCACAGCATGTGGGCATTTCTTAAGCAAACAAATGCTGAAGGAACCACGATTATTTTAACCACGCATTATCTTGAAGAAGCCGAGCAATTATGCAAACACATTGCCATTATTGATAAAGGTATACTCATAAAAAATACATCAACCCAAGCTTTGCTCGCGACCTTGCAACATCAAACCTATATTCTTAACACAGAAGAGCCCATTAGCTTTTTGCCCAATTTAGCCCCCTGGGAAACCACACAAATTGATGCGTATAATTTTGAACTGCGAGTCAACAATAAAACCTCTTTAAATCAAGTCTTTGACCGCCTAACAGGCCAAGGCCTTCGTATTCATAGCTTACGAAACAAAACCAACCGTTTGGAAGAGTTATTTATGGATCTGATTTCATCATGAGCAGCAACAAGCAAGTAGTTGCTCTTTATACGATTATCCGACGTGAATTGGTCCGTATGCTGCGCATATCAAGCCAAACGTTTCTGCCTCCGGTCATTACCACCGCCCTTTACTTTTTAATTTTTGGGGCCGTGATTGGAGAGCGTATTGGACCTATTTCAGGCTATAGCTATACCTCATTTATCGCGCCGGGGTTAATTACAATGGGGATTATTACGAATGCTTACTCCAACGTATCAACCTCACTGTTTAGTATGCGCTTTCAGCGTAGCATTGAGGAGCTTTTAGTGAGCCCTATGCACTGGAGTATTATGCTACTCGGCTATGTGTTAGGCGGCGTTCTGCGGGGCATGGTTGTTGCTTTACTGATTACCTGCGTCGCAGCTTTTTTTGTTCCCATCAATGTCTTCACGCACTTCCCTATGGTGATGCTCGTATTGCTATTGATTGCTGTAATTTTCTCACTGGCGGGCTTTATTAATGGCATGCTCGCCCGTACCTTCGATGATGTTGCTTTTGTCCCTACGTTTGTACTTACGCCTCTGATTTATCTCGGCGGTGTGTTTTATACCACCAACATGCTTCCGAGTGTATGGCAAAAAATTACGTTGTTTAATCCTATTTATTATATGGTTCATGCTTTACGACACGTTATACTGAATCAACCCAACGAATCAATTACATCTGATTTGGTTATGATGGGTGTGTTACTGATAGTATTATTAGTAGTAAATGCTATTTTAATTAAAAAAGGGATAGGACTAAGAGAATAATAAAAAATATAGACAACACAATCACTACAGTCCGAGTAATCTAATCATGGAGGCCTCGTTACCTGCTTTAGGCTTCTTGGTCGCACTACGTGCTCCAAGCCTGCGCACCGCATGTAGAGCCTGGCATCCTTCACAAGGGTATTGGCTGAGCAATTCCTGCTGTCTACACTCTAATAATAGCATGCATTTTGTACAAGTCAAATTCTTTGCCATGTACAACTTGAAATCATCCTGAGTTTTCTATAGAATTCAGCTCTTTGTCAAAATGCATTATAAGACAAGCTTGGAGAAGAACCATGTATGCGGTAATCAAAACTGGCGGTAAACAGTACCGTGTTAAAATAGGTGACGTACTTAAAGTTGAAACATTACCAGCTGAAGCTGGTAGTGATATTAGCTTTTCGGATGTCCTGCTCGTTGTAGACGGTGAAAAAAGCACCGTTGGAACCCCTCTCATTTCTAAGGCTGTAGTTAAAGCCAAAGTACTGTCACAAGGGCGCCATAAAAAAATTAAAATCATTAAATTTCGTCGACGTAAGCACCACATGAAACAAATGGGGCATCGTCAAAATTATACCGAAGTTGAAATTACTGCAATTAATTCGTAAGTATAAAAGAAAGGTAAAAGAACCATGGCAACTAAAAAAGCAGGTGGTAGTACTCGTAACGGCCGCGATTCGAACCCCAAGTATTTGGGTGTGAAACGCTATGGCGGCCAACGTGTGAATGCAGGCGAAATTCTTGTTCGTCAACGTGGCACAAAATTTCATGCGGGCCCCGGTGTTGGTCTTGGGCGTGATCATACCTTGTTTGCTTTAGCAACAGGCTTGGTTCGCTTTATCAAAAAAGGTCCTCATAAACGACAATTCGTTTGTATTGACCCGCTTCTTCCCGAAGCTGAAAATGCATAACACATAGAGCAAGTATGAAGTTTGTAGACGAAGCCATCATTTATGTTAACGCCGGTCGTGGCGGCGATGGCTGCTTAAGTTTTCGCCGAGAGAAATGTGTTCCTTTTGGCGGACCCAACGGCGGTGATGGCGGTGATGGCGGCAGTGTTTTTCTGCGCGCTTCATCTGGCTTAAATACCTTGGTTGACTTTCGTCATCAAAGACGACACAAAGCGGAGACTGGCCAGCAAGGCATGGGAAGCAACTGTACAGGTAAAGCTGGGGATGACTTAACCGTTGACGTTCCTGTAGGTACTGTTGTCTATGATGCTGATACCAACGAGTGTCTTGGCGATATTAAAGCCGACGGCGCCTTATTGCTTGTGGCACAAGGTGGCTTTCATGGGCTTGGCAATACGCGCTATAAAAGCAGCACCAATCGTGCGCCGCGCCAAACCTCAAAAGGCACTATGGGTGAAGTCCGAACGCTTAAACTTGAACTTCGAGTGCTTGCGGACGTTGGCTTGTTAGGTTTACCCAATGCAGGAAAGTCTACCTTGCTCAAAGCTGTTTCAAGCGCTAATCCCAAAATTGCAGCTTATCCTTTTACAACATTGCACCCGTCTCTCGGTGTGGTCAGTGTTGCAAATCATCAAAGCTTTGTTATGGCTGATATCCCAGGCCTTATTGAAGGTGCGTCAACAGGAGCAGGCCTTGGATATCGTTTTTTAAAGCACTTATCACGTACATCTGTACTGTTACATCTTGTGGATATATCTCCCCGTGAAGGGTACTGCCCTATTGACGCAGCTAAAACCATTTTAGGGGAGCTTGAAAATTATAGTGCCGACTTACTGGACAAGCCTCGCTGGTTGGTACTTAATAAAGCAGATGCGTTTCCTGATGATTCCTCCCTCGAAGAAGCAATTCAAGCCTTCATAAAAGGCTTTGACTGGCAAGGCCCCTACTTTACTGTTTCAGCACTCGCACGAAACGGTACAGAGCCATTATGCTATGCACTCATGGAACACATTAACGAAATGAAAGCGCTTAAGAACACGCCTGAACCAAAGGCTCAATAATTTTCTGAACCTCGATGACCAAATCTTTGGTGCATCGCACTTTAAACTCAAGATACGGTGCTTCTGAGCGATCGAGACGATAACCAACCTGGCAGGGAATACCAACCAGAGCGTCTTCTAGTTTTGCTGCCATCGCCCCTTCTGGCACACCAAACAACTGCCATTTAAGACACACTTTATCACTTGGTGTTAGTTTTTGTTTTAAATAAGGCAAAGCATAATGCTCAAACATAAACAAACATTCTTTGGGCGGCCCTGGCAATAATATAAATACCTGCTTTTCCTGCTCATACGCACAGCCCATGGCGGTTCCATGAGGATTATCAAACAACATAGCGCCTGTAGGAAACAAAGCCTGATCGGCTTGCCCTGCGATATCTATTCCTAATTTAGCCGCGGCAAGACGCTGCTCTATATGCAAAAGCGCATCAGAATTAGACACCAACGCCGTATTTAAATACGCCGCTAATGCAAATCGCGTTCTATCATCTGACGTTGGCCCCAGTCCACCTGTTATAATTAGCACCTGATGATTCGCAGCTAAAAATCGCATAGCATCTAATAGCTCTTGTTCTTTATCGCCGCAAACCACATGCATTCCCATTGGAAATCCCGCTTCGCTTAAAGCATGCGCCAACACTTGGCTGGTTGTATTTAATGTATCTCCATGGGTTAATTCATCTCCCGTAGAAAGCATTGCAATTGTCATGGCTCACCTTATTTTAATATGCATTTAATCTCAATTAATAACCTCAGCTAACCAACGTACTAATTTTGCTCGAACCGCCGGCGTTGCCTGATCTAAACTTTGCATACAGGCAAATACAGTATTTGAATCTCTTGACGCTTTCTTCAGCTTCTTTTGTATTTTTTTCCGGGTATGAAACGCAGGATGCATACTCACACCGTGCAGCCTATTATCAATCACGACCTGTTTGTATTTTAGCCCCAAATGATATGCCAGTGAAATACTCCACATTTGCTCGTCACTTCGAAAAGCATGCTGTAAATTATCTAATAAAGCCTCTGGGTTATTTTGGAAAAAATCAACAAACGTTTGTTTTAATAATGGAAACGGCACATGCGGCAAATGCATGAATTTTGTCTTAAAGCCTGCTGCTTTCGCACTATTTTCTTGAAAACGACGATGTCCTACTGGTATGATCTCTTTGCCTAAAAAACGCTTGTAAGCATACTTCCATTGATGTGCTGTTTGTGTTTTCCATCGTCCACGAAGAACGGGCTTTCCCTCTTGAAAAAACGCACTGGGTTCAAGTGGGCGTAATAAAAAACAATCATCGTTTAGATAAATAAATTGCTCGGATAAATCCGGAATACGCCACAACATGGATTCAATGCTTAAACTATTAAATGTCGGTAAATACTGAGAAAAACCCCGGAAAATATCATGATGATCAATCACCTGAAAGCGATGAGCATAATCGCTACCCTCCCAGGCTTTTAAAATAGCTGGTGTCTGTCCATCGGTTATAATATAAATCGTCCGAAGCCAGGGCGCAAACTTCAGTAAAGATTTAAGACAAAAATCAATTTCACATAATGAGGAAAAACGTGTTGGAAGTATCGCTTCAGCTTCAAACGTATTACTTGATATAGACGCCTGATGATTTAAACGTTTTTTTACATGCGCTTCATCAGCGCCATCTACCCAGGTTACAACCGCATCTACAATCACTGGGTAACGTCCTCGTTTGATTCTACAGCAAAAAAAACTAACAGCGCTGCTGCTTCTGATGCATTATACCCTAAACAGCAGCAATGTGTTACTCTTCGGCAGATGCACCTTCTACTTGTTCTTCTGTTGGTGTCGCTGATGCTGCTGGTGCTTGTACAGCTTCTGATGCAGCAGGTACTCCAGGCGCAGGTTGTTGCGCTTGTATTAAATCATTACCATCTGTCGCTGGTGCTTGTGGTACATCATCTCCACCACATGCGCTTAATGTAAAGACCATTACACCCGTAACAGCCATCCTAGCCAAATATTTCATCGCCTTCTCCATGTTATTAAAAACGGCATACCCTGTTAGTCTATCAAAATTTCAGCTGAAAGATAGCGTCTCTTCCTTTGTTCACCTAATTCCAGCTATAATGAATAGTTTTTTAGCATTACGAGTGAATGTACCGTGAAAGCCAGCTCCTATCAAAAAATATCGACCTTTGCCTTAGTACTGCTGATAACCGGCGCTATTGATAGCATTCGTAACCTACCTGCAACAGCATTGTTTGGCTCAACGCTTATTTTCTTTTTTCTATTTTCAGCACTGGTTTTTTTAATTCCTATCGCACTCATCTCAGCCGAGCTGGCCTCTACATGGTCTGACGAAGAAGGCGGTGTTTATAGCTGGATAAAACACGCATTTGGCGACACCATGGCGTTTTTCACAATTTGGCTCCAATGGATTAATACGCTGGTTTGGTACCCTACTATTCTCTCTTTTATTGCAGGAACACTTGCTTATTTAATTAACCCTGCACTGGCGCACAATAAAATTTATCTTATTGTCGTCATACTCACGACCTTTTGGTCTTTAACGTTTATTGGCCTAAAGGGCCTTCGTGCCTCTGCCACGCTCGCAAGCTTTTGCGCCATTGTCGGCATGATAGCCCCCATGGCTATTATGATTATACTGGCTGTGATTTGGATTATTCAGGGTCACCCAATCGCCATTGATTTAAGTGCCAAGCACCTTATTCCGAACTGGCGCGACACCCAGTCGTGGGCATCGCTCACAGCCATCGTCACTGCATTCTTAGGCATGGAGCTTGCTGCCGTTCATGTTCGTAATGTAAAAAACCCGCAACAAAATTACCCGCGTGCCATGTTGTTTTCAGTGCTTTTAATTTTAATTACCATGATTCTTGGCTCGCTCGCCATTGCATTTGTCCTTCCAAAAGAAAAAATAGGGTTAGTTCAGGGTGTCATGCAGGCTTTCACATACTTTTTTGAAGCCTATCATCTTGAAAAATTCATGCCGCTCATGATTATTATGCTACTTATCGGGAGCCTTGGTGGCATGGTGAACTGGATTATTTCACCCGCAAAAGGTTTACTATTAGCCGCCGAACAAGGTTTTTTACCCCCGTGGCTATATCGCGAGAACAAACATGGCGTTGCCTCTCGGATTTTATTGCTCCAAGCCTGTCTCGTAACCGTGTTATGCGGTGGTTTTTTCTTGCTGCCTTCGATTAATTCTATCTATTGGCTCTTCACCGCCTTAAGTACCGAGCTTTATCTTATGATGTATGTGTTTTTATTTATTGCTGCAATCTACCTCAAAAGTAAATTTGCACATAAGCCACGTCATTTTTCAGTGCCTGGCGGAAAAACAGGCTATTACTTCACCTGTGCGCTTGGGCTCTTTGGATGCTTTATTAGTTTAATTGTTGGCTTTTTCCCGCCCGAAGCAAGCTTAGATATGGGCGGGTCTGGCCGGTTTCGCCTGATTTTTGTTGCAGGCATTGCTCTCATGATGCTGCCTGCAGGACTGCTGTATTTGTACAAGAAAAAAAATGCTAGACGTGCTTAAGAATAGCTTCATAATTCGGTGGCATTGCAACATCTTCAACTAACTCCCGATAAATTCGCGCATGCTCTGCATCTAAAAGAAATACTGCACGCGCTAAAAGCCCCCCTAAAGGACCGTCTGCAATCGTCACCCCATAACGCGCACCAAAGTATCTATTTTTAAGATCAGATAACAAATTAATCTTATCAAATGCTAGTTTATTCGCGATGCGTTGTAATGCAAAAGGCGTGTCCATAGAAACACACAACACAACGATATTAGATTTATTTAGCTCTGTGTGAATTTTTTGGACTAATGCAAAGCACACACTGGTATCTAAGCTCGGATAGACATTAATCAACACGGGTTTATTCATATAATCGTTCTCTAAACTACGTGTCTCTAAATTTATATCTGTCAAAGAAAAATTGGGGGCTGTTTGATTCAACGCGGGTAACTCACCATAGGTATGCATGATCGCGTCATTGCATTTTATTTCGCTCATTTATTTTTTCCTCTTAATTAAATTTTGCCAATATTATACGCTCACCCAAACCTGCTTCACCCTCTTCATGTATGCCTATTAATGCACCTTTTATTGCTTTTGCTTTATTTTTAAATATTGGCTGACATATGGTTATATGTGGTTTCAAAACACCATCAACCACTGCCGGCTTAGTTTGTGAGAACACATCTAGACTGACCTCTAAAGGCATCGGTGCTGGAGGTGCTAAAGTAATTGCGAGACTAGCCCTAACATGCCCTGTTAAGGCCTGATTCGACATGATGGCATCAATTGCGTGATTGGTATTATCATAATCAGAACCCGACATCGTTCCACCTTCTGATGAATAAAACAAAGGAACACCTGCTTCACGTGCTGAAAACTGCTCTGCAGTATGATTATAATCTCCCGCAATATAACAAGGCATTGCATCATCACCCGCCTGTAATAACTTCACATGCGACTCTATTTCATGGCGTAGATCATGACGTCTCCCGGGATGATGAATAGAGCCTACAATAAAAACACGCCCCGTGCTTATCTCTTGAAGCTTACAATATAAAGCTGGTTTTTTACCTTCGAATTTTTCTTTCAATGGGTTTTTAGGATGCGCTTGTTCCGCCAATTGATACTTATCTGTATCAAATGCTAGCACCACATTATCTGTTGATACGCCGCTCACATTCAGATTATGATGTATAAACATCCTATGTTTACTAGGTGAAGCTGTTTCCAGCAGCCCCTCCATATCAGCTGGACTTGTGCACTCTTGAAATGCCAAAATATCTTGCGCGGCCAACTCATTCACTGCTGCTTGATTCTGTCGCAGCCTTCTTAATCGATTAGGTCATTGTAAAGCGCCTTCAGGTGATTGGATATGATAAATTAATTCAATGCACTGCCTTAATGCCAGTTGGTATTCATGCGCATGCGGTTCAGCTGCATCACATAAAATAACAACCAAATGCTTTCTTACAGCTTCCACTTGATGTATTTTTAACTGTGCTGTTTCAGGATTTCGAGAACGTGCTCTTCGACTAGGTTGCGCATCATTTGGAACAAACCCTTCAAGCAGTTTACGTGTAATCTTAAGCTGCCCATCAACTTTATGCTTAAACAAATATTGTGCAAGTTCTGCCAATAAATGATACATGGCTCCGCTATAAATCGTATTCTCGGTTCCTGTTATTTTTTTATCTAATGCAGCTTCTAAATAATCACTACCGGATATATTCATAAAGTTATTAAACAAATGTTCATCGGCCAGCAAATTCCAACTCAGCATTTGAATGCGCCCTTCACCCAGCGGTAAATCAGCAAGCACTGGCAGATGATCAGACACACTCTGTGGCATTAAGCCAAAACGAAAAGCACTGGCACCATATCTAAACGCATGATTCAATCGTGATTTTAATTCCGCTGATACATGATTAAATAAACCGGGCATATTCCCTCCTGACTAAGCTTTAACTTTTAGCTTAGTACAGTCTGGTAGTAATGCCGGTGGTCGCCTTAAAGTTAGCCAAATCGTGCGTTAAGCATTTCAATAACGCCTTGATGCAAGGCTTCAAGGCTTCGGTTACTCATCACAAGCAAAGCATCTCCACGGACGGCGGCAGCACTCATTGCCTGAGCCAACACTTCTTTAGAATCAGACACAAGCCAATGCTTGGGCCAAGCATCAGACGGCCCCTCACTTAAAATATATACCTCATCCGCATCAGCCAAAGCATCCACAGTACGCTCGCCATGCACCCCCATACGCATGCTATGCGATGCACACTCCAAAACAACCAAAACCCGTTTGTGTCCATCTTGCTGCTTTACCGCGTCAATCGTCTTTTGGATTGCTGTCGGATGATGCGCAAAATCATCATATAATTTAATACCATGTGAATCCATTCGCACTTCAAGCCGACGCTTCACCGGCATAAATTGCTCCAAAGCACGTGCGGCCACTTCAGGTTCAACGCCTGCATACATGCTGGATGCAAACGCCGCCATGGCATTTTCAGCATTAAATGCTCCCATCAAATCCCATTTAATTTCAGCCACCACTTCATCATGATGCATAATCTGAAAATGCGACGCAATGTCATCTAATAACACCACACGCCACACAGCATCTCCCATATGCGCCATACTCGATGCATGACTAAATACGCCTTTATCCATCACTTCTTTCAAGGCTTTATCATCCCGCGGATACAGCAGCTCGCCTTTAGGCGGTATGGTTTTTAAAAAATAATGAACTTGTTGCTGTATCGCCGCTAAATCCGCATAAATATCTGCATGATCAAACTCTAAATTATTAACAATCGCGCATTCCGGATGATAATGCATAAACTTTGGCCGCTTATCAAAAAAAGCGCTGTCATATTCATCGGCCTCAATCACAAACCACTCACTGTCAGTCAGTCGTGCATTGGTTTGAAAATGACTGGCAACGCCACCGATTAAAAATCCAGGGTTAAGGTCTGCTTGCTCTAAAATAAACGCAAGCATAGAGGTTGTTGTTGTTTTTCCGTGTGTTCCTGCAACAGCAAGCACGCGGTACTGGGATAAAACATTTTCAGCCAACCACTGAGGACCTGAAATATAAGGCTTCTTGGCATCCAAGACGGCTTCTATCACCGGCATGCCCCGCATAATGGCATTGCCCACCACCACACAGTCTGACTGCAACGCATCGGTTGTATCTGTATAGCCTTCGGTCCATGTAATACCTTCTGCAACCAATAAGTCACTAACCGGTGGATAGCATGCAGCATCACTGCCTGTCACGTGATAGCCAAGCTTGCGCGCGAACAAAGCAATCGCACTCATGAACGTGCCACCAATCCCTAAGATATGTAAGTGCATGCTATGTTCTCTACTACCTTCTTTTGTCATCTGACGTCCTAATTAAGTTGTTTATCAGAAGAGGCTTGCTTCTTATAGATATGAACTTGCTGTACAACCGGCTCATCCCAAGGCCCTGACACATCATAGGTGTAGCCTTTTATTTTTTCCATGCCTTGATTAATTATTTTACTGGCAACCCATGTGGCAAGCCCTGCAACAGGCCCTCCAGCAATCGTCGCGACGACCGGTAAACTCGCTGTAATATATGGCGAAACATGCAGCGACAAATCATAGAGCTGCTTATCTAAATTAAGCGATCCTTTGATGGTAGCGCGTGCCACAGGACCATCAATCGCACTATCTTCTGTTTGCATAATGCCATGTGCTAACACAAAATGACCGTCAAATTTATCAAAACTATATCCAGGTTTAGCCAAGTCACTAAAATCTAGCTTCAAACGACGTGGAATGGTTTGTAAACTCAGAATACTTAGTAATTTACCTAAAACCATTTTTTTCTCTGTCTCAGGGCTCAAATTTGGAATGCGACCTTCTTTAAAGGCAATCTGTAATTGGCCGCTCAGGCCTTTAACTGAAAAATCATTGGGTGCTCCATCCCATTCACCAAGTAATCGAATATCGCCATCATGCGCTTCGACAACGGGTGATCCATGCCAATGAGCTAATGCTTTCTTTAAGTCACTAATTGTCACTTGCGCATCCAGTTTTGTTTCTGGCTTCGGTTTGGCCTGCCATTCACCTTTTACGACCAGCTCATACGCATCAGACTTTAATTTTCCTGAGTCTAAACGCCAAGCCTTACCCTGAATTTGCGTGCCTTTAAGCGATAACTGACCCGCGTTTACATCTCCTACTTGAAGCGTTCCTACTTTCAACTTGAGATTAGGGATTTGTCCTGGCTTCCATGCTGTTTTTGAACGCGTGGGGGCCCCTGATGCCTCAACATCAGGTAAATCAAACTGCCATGATGAGACATAGCCACTGAGCATGTTTTGATGCGGTGCATATTTCAACTCAGCAAATATGACATCTTCTTTCATTGTCATCGACCATACATTCTCTGGCAATCGCTGCGCATAAAAATGAATATTTTGATACTGCTGCTTCAAAAATTCAGCCTTTCCAAAATCGATTGATATGGTTCTAAACCCGTGTAAGTAATCTTTTGATTGATGCGAATTCTTCAATTGCAGCTTATCAAGCACAGAGGCCCATGGTACCCAGTCAAAAGCTTTAAATTCGCCTCGAATAGAAGCACCGGGTTTATCACGCAACACCGCGTCTCCCCCGCCTAATACCACCTCTCCCCGCCGAAGCTTAAGCGCTGATGGCCGACCTGAAAACCATAAATCCGTACTCAGCCGCCTATCATAATTTATTTTTAAACGCATCCCGCGCTCAAAATTAAAATAGGTATCAACCGTAAATGGCATAATACCTGAGCATTTTTTCCCAAAAGGCTTGGGTAAATCAATACTTAACCCATCCAATGAAGACGTCAGGTGCACATGATCTAAATCATTCGGTTCCTCTGTCATTTTAAGTTCAGCTTTAATCGGAGTTCGCCCCCGTACCAATGAAAGCATTGGCGATGAAATCGCTTCTCGTAATCCAAGCGCTGAAAGATAGCCTTCCATATCAATCGCAAAATAAGAGGCCCCTTCATGATTTGATCGCACCCAAAGTGCCATAGGCTCATCAAATAAACGTGCCGATAAATGGCTATCAACCACGCCTTGCTCATTAAATTTTAATTCCCCTGACAAATCATGTAAGCCAACACGTTGCGGCACTTCTTTTAAAAATAAATCATTCGCTTGCAATGTAACGAGTCCTTTGACTTTCAGCTTCCCCCCCCCAGGATAAAAAGGAAACTGTATGGCTAAATCTAAATTCGCTGGCTGCTTTAAAATTAAGGCATCTAATTTTTTAAGCTTTGTATGCAGCGGTGATTGCCTAATATACGCTTGCATTTCTTCCAACGGAGCACGGGCTTCCCCATGTGTAAACATCACCTCATGATTAAGTCCTAAATCAGCTACGGTTAAACGCGCTGAGTGCATTGGAATACCTTGAAAATCTGCGCCTTCTATTTCAGCCATTAACAACCGTTTATCTAGCTGCACCGTCCCTGTAATCTCTTTAGTCAATGGCCAATCGTGATTAAAACGTAAATCAACGCCACTGAGTGCGCCTGTGACTAAAAACTCACCCGGCTTTTTATCATATGGAAAGGCTTCAAGCGCTCCATGAACTTGCATCTGCCCAGAAAATTGCTCGATTCGTGTCACATCTTTTTCTAGCCATGTTTTTAACTTGGGCTTTAAGCCTTTCTCGGGTAAATAAGGCCACCAAAACGTTGCATCATGCATTGAAAACGATAGGTTGCCTTGTATTGTTCCTAATGTATCAGCGGAAACATCATCTAAAAAACCGCGTGC
Source organism: Gammaproteobacteria bacterium (assembly GCA_022600515.1). Lineage (GTDB taxonomy): Bacteria > Pseudomonadota > Gammaproteobacteria > Legionellales > Legionellaceae > JAALKW01. Next base: position 40,275 of record JAHZKG010000049.1, on the reverse strand, counting down.
ATTCAATACCCCATGCTCATGTTTTACAACCCCGCGATCTAACGTCACACGCCAACCTTGACTGAGCGCTTTCCAAAGAATTGAGGCATTGAGCAACTCAACCTGAAGTGGGGGTTTATTTTTAAACGTTAACGTAACGGCTTCACCATCCAAATTCAAATGACCTTCTTTAGGCTCCCAGGCCAAAGCCCCGGAAAGATGGTTCACGGCAGGCAGTGCATCTTTTGCATCCCATGAGAGTTGTGAAAAACGAGATAAAAAATAACTGATTTTACCGTCTTGTAGCTCAAACTGCGTATTATTTAGCAGACCTCGTGGGTTAATCTCAAATAAAGGCTTCAAGGCATCCGGCGCATTATGAAGCAAGGCCCGAGTCGGCTCGAGTAAGAGCGTTTTAACAAATACTTTATATTGTGCTGAATTTGAGTCATATGTAATCGCCAAATCATTCTCAGGCCACGTGGTTTTGTTCGCCCGAAGTCGCACATGGTCCGCGGTCCAACGCCATCCTTTTGCTGTTTCTTCCCAAGCCATATTTACACTGAGGCGATCAATTTTTTGAGCCGCTTTATTTTGTTCCTGCCGCCATAAAACATCACGAACGCGAACAGCTGATTGCGCTGACACCAAACGTGAATTACGAATATCAAGCCATAACTGGCCCTCACCAAGCCCTTTTGTCACCTCTAAATTAAATGCAGGAAACACAGGACGCCATTCTGAAAAGTTAATTTGCTCAACCGACAGATAAAGTTGGCCTTGTACATTTGAAGAAAAACCACTGGCTATATTTAAGTCTGCTAACACAGACAAAACACTCGGGTTATCTCCCACTAAGCGGGCATGCCCTTTAACTTTATAATGCCCATCACGATTTACAGCCACAAGATTGAGTGGTTTTATCGATGTCACCCGACCATCTTTCCAATGCAATGTCATACCAATACGCTTCATTACAATTTTTTGATACGCAAGTAGCCAGCCTGAAACCGTGCTGTATTCAGCTTGAGGCACTGCTTTTGAACTCGAATTTAAAGCCACACCATCTAATTGCCAATGTGCATTATCTTCTCGAAAATTAAACGTTGCATCTTCAACAAATAAAACACCCGGCTGAATACGCCAATGCCAAAATGAACGCATTAAATCAATGCCTACAAGTAATTCTTTCACGTTCAAAACCGTATTATTTGTTTCAGTTATTTGAATACCATCTAACTTTAATACCGGTTCAAACCAATACCAACTGGTCTTCATGTCTTGAATAGAGACTTTAGTCCCTAAAAAACGAGATAATTGCGTTTCTACAGTCTCTTTGTATTGTGCAGCCCACGGTGTTAATGCACGAAATACAGTTAGCAAAATAGCCGACAACACAACCAGTGTTACACCTAAAACCCAAATGCGTTTAGCACAACGCTTAAGCCATTTAGGGCATCTAAGGCGCCGCATTTTTAGTTTTGGTTTTTTCATTGATCCACCACATCAACTCCTGCTGGAGGTGTAAAACGAAATAATGTAGAGGGCAATGCATCATTATTTTTAACCTGCTGAAAGCGTATAATCGTTTTTTGCCCCAATTGATCATATAAATCCATTCGTACAAGCTGAGTATCGTCGAACTGAAGCATCATACGTTGAATATTGGCCTGTTTTTCAGTGGCTTCTAATATAAACTCGTCCAACTTATTTTGTTGCGTTTCCGTTACATGAAAATCATGAAAAAAACGTGCCCGATCCTCTCCTAAGAATAATCCTGCTGCAGCCCCTTCTAATTCAGCTTGCGACCGCACGGTTACTTGCTCCAAATCAACATCATACAACCAAAACTTTTCCCCATCCGCAACCAAAAGCTGTTCCATCGGGCTCTTGGTTTGCCACCTAAAGTGCTTCGGACGCTCAAGCGCCATTGTGCCCGAGCTATTAGATAATTCTCGATTTTTAGTTAACACTTTTTGAGTAAAGCTGGCTTGCATCGAGCGAATAGCACTCAACTTATCCCATAGCACGTCACCTGGTGCCGCACTGCATGCACCGGTTGCCATGCTCCAAACAAGCAGTCCAAGCCCTATTTTTTTAATATTCACACGCTTTACTCCTCTGTACGAGACGCCACTAAAACATCACGCACGCCGCCTTCAAGGGGCCCAACCATTCCCACGCGTTCCATTTCATCAATTAAACGTGCTGCACGGTTATACCCAATTTTAAAGCGCCGCTGCACGGATGACGTACTTGCTTTACGTGTTTGCATCACAAAAGCCACGGCTTCATCGTATAACGCATCAGCCTCCTCCACCGCAGCACCACCAGGCTCCTGCAGTTCACTCAAGTCATCTGTAATCGCATCAATATAAGTCGGCTCTCCTCGGGCACGCCAATCATCTGCCACACGATGCACTTCTTGATCGTCCACAAACGCACCATGCACTCGAAGGGGTGCACCTGTACCCGGTGCCAAAAACAACATGTCGCCATGTCCTAATAATTGATCCGCCCCTTGCTGATCCAATATTGTTCTTGAATCAATTTTAGACGACACCTGAAAAGAAATACGCGTAGGAATATTCGATTTAATTAACCCAGTCAACACATCAACCGATGGACGCTGTGTTGCCAAAATAAGATGAATCCCTGCAGCTCGTGCCTTTTGTGCAATACGTGCAATCAACTGCTCTACCTTTTTGCCTACCACCATCATCATGTCAGCAAGCTCATCAATCACGACAACCACATAAGGCAAAGCTGCTAGCTCAGGTGCTTTTTCATCCATACTGTCCGTAGGCTTCCATAATGGATCCGTTAACGGTTGCCCCTGCTCAATCGCATCGGTAATTTTTTTATTAAATCCTGCTAAGTTTCGTACGCCCATTGCTGCCATCAAACGATAGCGCCGCTCCATTTCTTCAACACACCAGCGCAGCGCACTTGCTGCCTCTTTCATATCCGTCACAACAGGCGTTAATAAATGCGGAATACCATCATACACCGACAACTCTAACATTTTAGGATCGATTAAAATCAACCGTATCTGCTCAGGTGTTGATTTAAATAATAAGCTTAAAATCATAGCGTTAATACCGACTGATTTACCCGACCCTGTTGTCCCAGCAACCAATAAATGGGGCATTTTAGCTAAGTCAACCACCATCGGATGCCCTGCAATATCAACGCCTAAAGCAAGCGTTAAAGGCGAGTGAGCCTGTTGATAGACCTCCGATGATAATACTTCAGATAAGACCACCATGGTTCTTTTCGGATTAGGTAGCTCTAATCCAACCACAGTTTTTCCTGGGATAATCTCAACCACACGCACACTGGTCACAGACAGCGAACGCGCTAAATCTTTTGAAAGTGCCGACAATTTACTAACTTTTACACCGGCCGCAAGTTGTAATTCAAAACGGGTAATCACAGGCCCTGGATGCGCCGCAACCACATTGGCTTGAATCCCAAAATCAAGCAAATGCTGTTCGAGATTTTGCGATAGCTCTTCCAGCGCTTGATGTGAGTAACCAACCCCTTCCCCTTGACTTTCTGTGGCTTTAACCAATAAATCAAGAGGCGGCAGTACCCCCTCAACCAAGGGCTTATTTGTTGCCGAAAAAACGGGGGAAGCAACTGGTGGTGTAGGCACTGCAACAGGAGCTGGCTCACGTTCCCGCAGTGATTTTATAGCGAACTTCTTTTCTTTTTTCGCTAAAATCTTCGGCTGCGCCGCCGGTATAATCGATACTGGCTGGGGCGCTAACCGTGCAGCTGCGCGATTTTTTTTCATCACAATGAACAATGCAAACAACCTACATCCGGACTGATAAATCGCCTGGCCAGCTTCCATGCAAATCTCTAATATTGCACGGACTCCATTTAAGCCTATTCCACACGCTTTTAAAACATACCTGCCAATGGTTTCCGTTAGATGGACCCAAGACAGCCCAGTTAGCCAGGTCATGCCAATTAATACCGTTGCCAATAAAAATAATATGGCCCCTTCAGAATTCAAAACTGCATGCGAAAAGCGGGCAACCTCTTGTCCAAATAGACCGCCTGGTTTATATAATAATGCGGTTTTTCCCGCCACAAAAAAAACAAGCAAACCACAACTACCAATCAATAGCAGCACAATCCCCGATGTGCGAAGTGCTAACATGGGTTTACTAAGAAGCCCTAGGGTACAATGGTCGTGCAAAATCAACCATGCTAAATACGCAAGCATCAGAGGCATACCATAGGATGCATAACCAAATATTGAGTAAAGAAAATCGGCAGTATATGCCCCGACTTTTCCCCCTGCATTTGAAACCATTGCATGCGATTTTGTCAGATGAAACCAACCTGGATCAGACGTGTGGTAAGTTACCAAGGCAAATAAAACAAACAGCGCAAGCGTTGATACAAGAATAAAGCCGCCTTCGCATAATCGCTTTGTCCAAGGAGAAGCAGTCACTAATTTTTTTTGTTGTTTAGTCATAAGTATTTTAAAAGACAACGATTTATCATACCATGCCCGATATTAACATAATAAATAGATAGGAAGGCAGCCTAAATGACTTCAAAAAACCATCATCGCTTAATTATTCTTGGATCAGGCCCTGCAGGCTACACCGCAGCTGTTTATGCTGCACGCGCAAACCTTAATCCAACCCTAATTACAGGCATGGAAATGGGCGGGCAACTGACCACAACAACCGATGTAGATAATTGGCCCGGCGATGTTGAAGGATTACAAGGCCCTGATCTAATGAACCGCATGAAACTGCATGCTGAGCGGTTTAATACTGAAATTATTATTGACCATATTGTTAAGGCCGATTTAAAGCAAAGCCCTTTTATTCTACAAGGCGACAGCGAAACATATACGTGTGATGGCTTAATCATTGCAACCGGCGCATCTGCTCGCTATTTAGGCCTTCCTTCAGAAACAGCATATCAAGGCCGAGGCGTGTCTGCTTGTGCAACTTGTGATGGCTTTTTCTTTCGCAAGAAGCATGTCTGCGTTATTGGCGGAGGCAACACCGCCGTTGAAGAAGCACTGTATTTATCTCACATTGCCGCATCGGTTACTTTAATTCATCGGCGTGACACGCTTCGCAGTGAAAAAATATTACAAGATAAAATTTTAGAACGTGCTGAAAACGGTAATATTAATCTGCTGTGGGATCATACCTTAACCGAAGTCTTAGGTGATGACCTCAAAGTAACCGGCGTTCGTGTCGAAAACGTTAAAACAAACGCTGAGCAAACACTGGATACTGATGGCGTTTTTATTGCGATTGGCCACACCCCTAATACCGAGTTATTTAAAAATCAGCTCGATATGCGTGATGGGTATATCCAAATTCAATCCGGCTTAAATGGCATGGCAACCGCTACAAACATCCCAGGCGTTTTTGCTTGTGGTGATGTTGCTGATCATGTTTACCGTCAAGCCGTGACCTCTGCTGGCTTTGGTTGCATGGCAGCCCTTGATGCAGAGAAATATTTTGACTAAACCAAACAAACCTAACTTGATTGGTTTTTTTGCCCTAAGTTTTGCCAGACTGACCAACTTATTTTCACTCCAACATCGCAAGAAAGGAACAAGAGTGCCGCTACCTCGTTATAGATTCAGGGACATCCAAGTCCCTGAAGTCAACGCGGAAAATTTTTTGGCCTCGACTGTCCTGCGTTTGACATTTTTGTCCTAAACACGCCAGGAGAAATGTCCTCCTAATGACTCTACGCCCACATAAAGATTTTATAACATCTCTACGGGCTGGTTAAAAAACAGCCGACTATCTCGGCCTTCAGCCTTCCATGGCGTTCAGCGAATGAATTTAGAGGCACACATGCAGAAGATGGCAACATGATAGAGGCAGAAGGTCACATCAAACACCTTGCAAATAAAACAAGCAGTGATATAAAACAGGCAGACCTCTCGGCCGTTGAGTCAAGCATCGAAGAATTATTAAAAACCCACGGCAGAGAAAAAAATCTCAAGCTCATGACCAGACGCTTACACACTCTCTCTGAACTCATTAACACCCCCGACAGTGGCATTCAACTTGGTTGAACACAAAACACCATCATAAAAAACACTTGCATCGGATTAAATTTCAATATATTGTTCCGAACATTGAATATTAAGATTAAATATATTCAGGTTAAATTTAAAACAAATGACTTTATTCGACGGAACGAAACATGTCAAAATCAAAAAAAATTACAACCCAAATACTTATCCCAGCTTATAGCGCCCAAAATAATGCGTTGCTTATTACGCTTCAATTAGAAGCAACCCCAAATAAAAAACTGATTATCCAAACCCAAAACAGCATAGCCATTGCATTAAAGCGCTCACTTCGGCGTGCCATTGAAATTATGGCATCCATTCATCCTGCTTGGGAGACACTGCTTCAATTTAAATATCAGCTGAGCAGTGAAGCAAGCACTTATTTAGTTAAAGATGCACGAAGTGCCGGCTTGCCCCTGGCTATAGGCATGATCAATATTTTTCGTTCAATAAACCACCAACTCACTATCAACTCGCTGATTGGCACTGGCATTTTAAGAATCGACGGATCAATCGAAGCAACCCACAAGGAGGATATTAAACACAAAGTTATTCATACAACCAACGCACAACAACTCATCACCTCAAGCATATGCCAACATGTGTTTGAGTTAGCGACATTCATGGATAGACAAGAACTTTAATCAGGAAAAAAATCACATGAACAAAAAGAAATTATTAACCGCCATGTTATTGGCTGGCAGTGCAGGCCTTGCTTCTGCAAACGTATGTACTGTAGAGCCTGGTAGTGTAACGTGTGGCAAAGGCAGTGTGACCAATTTATCAGGCAATGGCATGGTGACCGTCAATGGTACAACCATTCTTGAAGGCACGTCGGTTAATGGGCTGTTAAAAGCCAATGATGCCACCTTTGGTTCGTTACAAGTACACGGCACCGCTACGTTAACGCAATGTATTATCAATGATGTCGCTGACTTTAAAGGCACGGTAACCGCTGCATCGAGTCAATTTAAGCATTTGCTTGATATTTATTCTAATTTATCTCGCTTTATCAACACAAAAATAGACGACAATATTCATGTGCACCATACGGATAATCCCAAACAAGTGGTTCATCTAGAAAAAAATTCCGTCGTCTCTGGCGATATTATTTTTGATGATGGGCACGGTGAAGTCATTGTACGCGGGCACTCCAGCATTTCAGGCAAAGTCATTGGCGGCGAAATTATTTATGGCGAAATTATTTATAAATAACTCAAATATCATCTAAAAGGAATTAGTCCATGCAAACAGAGCCTCAAGAACAAATAGACATCTTTTTTGGCTTTTCCAGTGACGGAAAAGAAGGGGGTAGCGACGGTAAAGAAGGAGGAAAGGACAGTCATAAAGATGGCAAAGACTCTGGGTTTTATATTCATACCACAGAAGGCAACCAAACTTGTGATTATGTGTTTTAATTATGACACTAAAAAAAACAAATTTACTAATTGCTTCATCATCTCCTGATGAAGCAATTACACACTGCGTTTTAAACAATAAAAATCAATTTAATTTAAATATTGATGTCGTTTTTATTAATGAACTCCTGACTGATTATCAAATTAACGATGAATTATCTGATGATTTGGCGATGATACGATGGTTTAAAGACAATAATCTCACCATATCGAATCAAACGCATTTCTTGCTGAATAGAACGCTTGCTATTCATGATGATTTATTTTTAAACTTTATTGAAAAAGACCGTGAATATGCACAAAGAGAATTTGAGGCTTACCTAGGATTTAGCCTGAATGCCTTTGAAAGCGTCGGCACCCAAACCGTCAACGGTTTATGCGACAGGCTTTATTCACTCCCTGAACAATGGAAAAAAGTGCAGGCCCACACCAACTTAGATACCCCTGATTATTACTGGGGCCCAAAAAATCTTTGCAACTTAAACCAAAATATTATTTATTCTGATATTTATCATCTGTTTAATTGGTCAACAACAGCTTCTGAGCCCAAAGGCACTCATATTTTTTGTTTCAAAAAGCCCCCCGGACACCCCTTATTTGTCTTATCTCTTGGTGAAAAAATATTGTTCTTATCGGATGTTAATTTGCCTTCGCATACTCAAACCAAGCTGCTTAAAATCCTCAAAAAAATTCGCGCATGTTTTGGTTACTTTGTTTTTGAAACGTTATTTTTTATTCACAAAAATAATATTCAGTTTGGCTGTGTCAATCTTGAGTTAACGCGAGCATCGAAACATCGTGAGTTTGAAAGTTTTATTTGTAACCACTTAATTCGAGAATATCTGAAATGCCTCAATTAAAAACATTTATCAGTGATACGTTTCGTCCAGAAATTAATGGCGCAATGCTCGACGAGCAACATCAAACGCGTTTTTTCATCCAAAATAAAACGCCCCAGCATATCATCATGCATGCGTTATGTTTTGGCCCGAAAAAAGACCGGGTTTTAGTTAACCTTGAACATGCTATTTTAAATCAAGATAAAATCTTAATTTTTTACTACGAAGATATTCATACACGATGGAGCTATGTCAAAACCCATCAAGCGTTCTATTTTATTTATCAAAAAAACAAAAAAGAAACACTTATTATTCACCCTGAATGCTTATATCTTAGAGGATGCTATATTCAATCCAATACACCTGCCTGGCGAACGCTTGGAAACTTTTATCAGTTTGTTGATATCTGGCCTGGCAAGGTATTTTGCGCGCCTAACAGTCAGTGCTCTAATGAATCTAAACCCTACCAATTAAATCATCCACTAAGAATTGCAGCTAAAAACAAGCCAATGATTTCTATCGGTACGAGCTATATTATTAAAGGCTCAGCGCTTTATCAAAAACAAATCACTCATAATAAATCATACATTGTTAAGTCACTCTCTGGCATTCGCTCTATCGTTGTCGACCAAACAGCGTTTATGCAGTGGGAGCAAAATAGCATGCAAAATCTACCTGTTTTATTTCAAGAAAAAGCAGAAGGCCAAGACGTGCGCGTTCATGTGATTGCAAATAAAACGTTCTCAAAACTGTCTTTATCTAAGCATGGCACTGATTATCGATATGATGAGGGTTTTTTCAAGCTCATTAATATGAATAATCTACCCGGTGAGATCAAACAATTTGCCTGCTCAATATCCGAGATTGAAAACAACCCGCTGATGGGAATTGATTTTATTAAAAAAGAATCACATTACGTGGTATTGGAAGCCAACCCCTCGCCTGGATGGTCGGCTTACCACGAATGCAACGGTATACAGCTATCCGCTTTCATCAAAACACTGCTCAATGCTTTGAAATCATTTACTTCATGCGTGATTGATTAAACGTAATTTATATATGACCGGAGACATCGGTCACACAGATAGGTATACACCGACTAAATCCCTCTCCACTCGCCCTACAGAGCTTCTCCCGCAAAGCGCGGGAGAAGAAAAAGCATCAGTCCGATGATGGCTTTTCATGCCGCATATGCGGGAAAAGCACCACATCACGAATAGAAGGCGCATTGGCAAACAACATCACCAATCTATCAATTCCAATGCCCTCTCCTGCCGTAGGCGGCATACCATATTCTAATGCTTCAATATAATCATGATCAAAGTGCATGGCTTCTAAATCACCTGCTTGCTTTGCTTCAACTTGTTTTTTAAAACGAGCCGCTTGATCTTCTGCGTCGTTTAACTCTGAAAAGCCATTTGCAATTTCACGCCCGGCAATGAAAAACTCAAATCGGTCTGTCAACTCTGGATCGGCTGCACTACGACGAGCCAGTGGTGACGCCTCGGTTGGGTAATCAGTAATGAACGTCGGTTGAATCAACAAATGCTCAACGGTTTCTTCAAACAGTATCAGCTGTAATTTGCCCAAGCCGTCCGTTTGGTTATACCCAAACTTTAAGTTATCTAAAACGTCTCGACAGCTAGCCACTGTATTAATATCACTTTCTGCTAAATCAGGATGATGCTTTAAAATAGACTCAACAACACTCAAGCGCGCATAAGGCTTATCAAAATCAATCACATGCTCTTGATACTTGATTTGACGAGTTCCCATCACATCATCACATAACACATGCAATAATTTTTCTGTCAAATTCATCAAATCTTGATAATCTGCATACGCTTGATAAAACTCAACCATTGTAAACTCAGGATTATGCCGTGTGGAAATGCCTTCGTTTCTAAAATTACGATTAATTTCATACACCCGCTCAAATCCACCAACCACCAAGCGCTTTAAATAAAGCTCAGGGGCTACTCTTAAATACATGTCCATATCTAATGCATGATGGTGTGTTACAAACGGACGCGCTAACGCACCACCCGGAATAGGGTGCATCATAGGTGTTTCAACTTCGAGAAAATTATCTGTATCCATTGCGCGACGAAATGCTTGAATCAAACGTGAACGTAAAATAAAGGTTTTGCGTGTCTCTTCATTCGCAATTAAATCAACATATCGTTTGCGATACCGTTGCTCTTGATCAGCTAAACCATGAAACTTATCCGGCATAGGCCGCAAGGATTTAGTCAAAAGCTCCAAGCTATCAGCATGCACTGTCAGTTCGCCTGTTTTGGTAATAAATAATACGCCACCCACACCAACAATATCACCTAAATCCCATTGCTTAAATTGCGCATACAATTCAGGCATTTCATTTTCACGTACATAGACTTGTATACGTCCTGACATATCTTGAATATGAAAAAAGCTTGCTTTTCCCATCACGCGACGTAAAACAATACGTCCAGCAATTAATACATTGACGGCTTTTTCAGCTAACGTTTCTTTACTGTCTCCTGCATGTGCTGCGGCAATATCCGCTGCTAAATGCGTACGTCTAAACGTATTTGGAAAATCAAATCCAGTCTCGCGTAAGGCATCTAACTTTTGTTTACGCACTTCATAGACATCGACTACTTCATTTGCTTCGTTTACTTCCGATGCATTACTCATTATCAGCTACTCCTGCCTTTAAACTGGCTTCAATAAAAGAATCTAAATCACCGTCTAAAACGGCTTGTGTGTTTGTATTTTCAACGCCTGTGCGTAAATCTTTAATTCGAGATTGATCAAGCACATAAGAACGAATTTGTGAGCCCCATCCAATATCAGATTTGGTGGCCTCAAGTGCCGTTTGTGCTGTCATGCGTTTTTGTCGGTCAAGCTCATATAATTTAGCGCGCAATTGTTTCATGGCCTGATCTTTATTTTTATGCTGACTTCTATCATTTTGACATTGCACCACAATGCCCGTTGGCTCATGTGTAATCCGTACCGCAGAATCCGTTCTGTTTACATGCTGTCCTCCGGCACCTGACGCACGATACGTATCAATGCGTAAATCTGAAGGATTAATTTCAATTTCAACTTCATCATCCACTTCAGGCGCAACAAATGCCGCAGCAAACGAGGTATGCCGACGACTCCCTGAATCAAACGGTGATTTTCTAACCAACCGATGAACGCCTGTTTCTGTTCGAAGCCAGCCATAGGCATAATCACCCATGATATGAACCGTAGCACTCTTAACACCTGCAACTTCACCCGCGGAACATTCAAGCAACTTGACTTCAAAGCCATGTTGCTCACCCCACCTAAGATACATGCGAAGCAGCATTTCAGCCCAATCTTGTGCTTCTGTTCCGCCAGAGCCTGCTTGAATATCTAAAAACGCATTGTTTTGGTCAAGCTCACCGGAAAACATCCTTCGAAATTCAAGCTTTTCCACTTCTTTTTGAATCATTTGGACTTCAGCTGCTACATCATGAATGGCCTGCTCATCTGATTCTTCCCGTGCCATGTCAAATAAATCACGAAAATCAACCACACTGTCTGCCAATGCATTCAATCTATCGACCACAGCTTCTAATTGTGCGCGTTCACGACCAAGTGCCTGCGCTTCATCAGGAGACTCCCAAATACTGGGTAGCTCTAGTTCTCGCCGTACTTCTTCCAGACGCTCAGCTTTCACATCAACTGACAAAAAGAGACTTAACGCACGAATTCGCTCAGATAAATCATCGAGGGTCAGATTAACTTGGTTCACTTCTAACATTAAACAATAGCCTTTTAGGCGAATAGATGCGTTATTTTACATACAAAATAAGCCACTGACCAACTAAAATCTAAACACTAGTCCTCAACACGCGCCCGAATGCGATGTGTCGCTTGGCTATGAATTTGAGAAACGCGTGATTCTGTAACATCTAATAGCTCACCAATCTCTCTCAAATTTAATTCATGCTCATAATATAACGATAAAACAAGGCGTTCTTTTTCAGGTAATCCTTCAATAATATTGGCTAAACGAACTTTAAATTCATCTTTTAAAGCATGCGCATGAGGTTCTGGCAATTGAGCGGCCCCATCACTTTTTAATGTGTCATCAGTCACACCCAAATCATCAAACCCATATAAGTGCGCCCCGTTGGCATCATTCAGCATATGGTAATAATCATCTAAGTTCATGCCTAATTCTTTTGCAATTTCTTTATCTTTTGCATCACGACTAAGTAAATTTTCAACGTCCTGCACTGCTTTTGCAATTAAACGTGCATTGCGATAAACCGACCGTGGCACCCAGTCATTCCGACGCACTTCATCCAGCATATGCCCTCGAATGCGAATACCTGCATAGGTCTCAAACGCGGCGCCTTTACTTACATCATAATGCTTCGCAGCTTCAAGCAAACCAACCATACCTGCTTGCGTTAAATCATCCAGTTGAATAGAGCGCGGTAAACGCCCTAAAAGATGATATGCAATGCGTTTAACTAATTGTGTATGCTGTTTAACAAACGCTTCCTTTGCTTGCTCACTCAGCTCGTCTGTAAGTATTTTTCCATCCGAAATGGGTTCTTTTAAGCCATCCATATCCATATATATGTATTGCTCCTGCGCTTAAATATATTCTATAAGAACAGTATCAGCTATTCTAAGAACCCTCGCAATACTAAATGCGCGAGTTTACTCTAACAATTGCTGTGCTGCTTTCATGCGTTCATCTAAATCATCGGGCAAAACACCGCCCCCTTGTGCCATATCATCACGCCCGCCCCCTCGGCCACACAAAGCCTGTACAAAAGCACCTGCTTTTGGCGTTCCTTGAGTCAGCAAACTTTTGCTCACACTCGCAACCACATGCATTTTAGTATCCATCACACCAACCAATACAATAACTGCCGTCTCTACCGCCCCTTTTAAGGCATCCAGCATCTCACGCAGTGCTTTAGGATTAACGCCATCAAAACGTTTTAATAAACACTTTACGTCACCTATTTGTTGAAATTCCGCAAGCAATGCCCGGCTTTTATCCGTCGTGAGCCGTTGTTTTACTTCCGCTAATTCCCGCGTTTGTTGCTTTGCTTCGTCTAATAGCTGTATTAATTTATCAGGCGCTTCTGTTGCGGATGTTTTCAGATTTAATGCCATATGATTCAAGCAGCTTAATTGATCGCGCACCCAGTTCAGTGCATGCTGACCTGTTACAAACTCAAGGCGTCTTACACCCCGCGCAACCCCATACTCGGCTGTTATTTTAAATAATCCAATATCCCCTGTTTCGCGCGCATGGGTTCCTCCGCATAATTCTTTTGAAAAATCTCCCATGCTGAGCACACGGACAGTGTCTCCATATTTTTCACCAAACAACGCGACCGCGCCATCACGCACTGCGTCATCCATCGACATGACCTGTGTTTCAACAGAAGTATTCGCACGAATTTCGGTATTCACACGGTCTTCAATACGTATTAATGCTTCTGGGGTTAATCCTGTCTCAAACGAAAAATCAAATCGCGCCCGTGCTCTGTCAACCAATGACCCTTTTTGCTCAACTTGATCACCCAGCAATTGCTTCAATGCCGCATGTAATAAGTGTGTTGCGGTATGGTTCAAACGCGTATCTTCGCGTGCCGTTTGATTAATCTGCGCAAGCACCACTTCTTCTTGCTTTAAACAGCCTGACAGTAATTCACCTTCATGAACAATTGCATCTCCGACACGCAGCGTCCCATCGACTCGAAATATACTGTCGCTTGATAGTGCCCGTATTTCACCTATATCTCCTACTTGCCCGCCACTTTCAGCATAAAAAGGGGTTGCAGCAAGCACGATAGATGCACGCATACCAGGTGTTAACTCATCCACTGATACGCCATCTACTCGAAAAGCTAATACCCTGCTTTCTAATTGCTCTTGAGTATAGCCTTCAAACACAGAGGTTTCTGTAAAAGGCTGCATCGCCGTATAATCCACACGAAAAGATTGCGCGGATTGAGATAAAGTCCGCTGCTTTTTCATGCAGGCATCAAAATCTACAGCATCCACCCGAATGCCTTGCTCACGCAAAATATCTTCTGTTAAATCCAATGGAAAACCATACGTATCATATAATTTAAATGCCACATCACCGGGCAATATTTTGTTTTTTAGTTTAGCGACTGCATTGTTTAATAAGCCCAATCCATGATCGAGTGTTTTTGCAAATTGCTCTTCTTCTCGTCGCAATGTGGTTTTAATCAAATCAGCTTTAACTCGAAGTGCCGGGTACGAATCGCCCATTAAATCAGCCAGTGTATCAACTAAGTTCGCCAAAAAAGGCATTGGCAATTTCAAATGATGCCCATGTCGAACTGCCCGACGAATAATACGACGCAATACATAGCCTCGTCCTTCATTGCTCGGTGAAACGCCATCTATAATCAAAAAAGCCGTGGCGCGAATATGGTCTGCAATGACATTCAGCGAGGTATTATCTAACGCAATGTTTTCTTTCGTATCCCCTAGCGCCTGAATCGCTTTTTTTACGGCTGTGAAAATATCAGTATCATAATTACTGTGCACGCCTTGCATAATCGCTGCAACGCGCTCAAGCCCCATGCCGGTATCAATCGATGGTTTATCTAAAGCATGTAATATACCGGCTGCATCACGGTTATATTGCATGAACACCAGGTTCCAAATTTCAACATAACGGTCTCCTTCGGCTTCAGGTGTTCCCGGTGGACCACCTGCAACAGATGGACCATGATCATAAAAAATTTCTGTGCAGGGACCACAAGGCCCTGTATCACCCATCGACCAAAAATTATCTTCATCGCCACAGCGAGAAAAGCGGGTCGATGAAACGCCCATCTCATCTAACCAAATCGATGCTGCTTCATCATCTTTTTCATATACAGTAACCCATAATTTCTCTTCAGGTAATTTCAAAATTTGCGTTAGAAATTCCCAAGCATATTGAATCGCTTCACGTTTAAAATAATCACCAAAGCTAAAATTGCCTAACATTTCAAATAGCGTATGATGCCGGGCGGTATAACCCACTTGGTCTAAATCATTATGCTTGCCACCGGCACGAACACAACGCTGCACACTTGTAGCACGTGTATACGGCCGCGTTTCTAACCCTAAAAACGTTTCTTTAAATGGCACCATGCCTGCATTTACAAACAGCAAGGTCGGATCGTTATCGGGTATCAACACACTCGACGGAACAGCCTGATGGTCTTTTTGTTTAAAATAATCCAAAAACGCTTGTCGTATTGCTGCACTGCTCATTTTTTTCATTATAACATCCACTTACACTGTATTATTATCAAGCTCATTAACGTTAAGCCGCTCAAAAAATGACCCAATCACGGCTTCTGTAAATCCTCTATATCTTAAAAAATTCCGTTGCTTTTGTTGCTCCAGCGGTGAGGGGTTATCCGGGATGTTTTGGTATTTTTTATGCCAGACACGCGCAGCTTCATGTAGCCAGTTAATATCTACATTTGCCTGCTCAAGTATGTCGTCCGCTATATCAACCGACACGCCTTCTTGTCGTAATAACTGACGAATCACCACCGGTCCATACCCACGATTAATACGGCCTCGACAATACATGTCGGCAAATCGCACATCACTTTGCAAATCAAGCCGCAGGCACTTATCAAGAGCCTCATCAATCGCATCCATCAAAAATCCGCGTTGTTTTAATTTATTTTGAAGCTGGTAACGGCTATGCTCTCGCCTTGCAAGCAAGCGCACAGCCGCATTAAAGGCCTCAGGCATCAACCACTTCACCGGTATCAACATCAACATTTTCAGTTGTTTTTTCTAGTAATTCAGCACGCACACGCGCTTCAAGCTCAGCTGAAATCTCAGGATTATCTTTAAGATACTGCCGCACATTGTCTTTCCCTTGACCAATCTTGGCTTGATTATAACTATACCAAGCGCCTGCTTTTTCAATAAATCCTAATTGGGCTGCTAATTGTATGATTTCACCTTCACGCGAAATGCCTTCGTTATACAAAATTTCAAACTCAGCTCGCTTAAACGGTGGTGCTACTTTATTTTTAACGACTTTAACGCGGGTTTCATTTCCTAAAATATCATCACCTTTTTTGATTGCACCAATACGTCTAATATCCAAACGTACAGAGGCATAGAATTTTAACGCATTACCACCTGTTGTGGTTTCAGGGTTTCCGAACATCACACCAATTTTCATGCGAATCTGGTTGATAAAAATAACCAGCGTATTCGAGCGTTTAATATTCGCTGTTAATTTTCTAAGGGCTTGCGACATTAAACGTGCTTGCAATCCCATATGAGAATCACCCATATCGCCTTCAATTTCAGCTTTAGGCGTAAGTGCTGCAACTGAATCCACTATCACTACATCAACAGCTGCTGAACGTACCAACATATCTGTGATTTCAAGGGCTTGTTCGCCTGTATCGGGTTGTGAAATCAGGAGATCATCCAAATTAACACCCAGTTTTTTTGCATAGCTTGGGTCGAGTGCATGCTCTGCATCAACAAATGCTGCCGTACCACCACTTTTTTGACACTCAGCAATCACTTGTAACGTAAGGGTTGTTTTTCCTGAAGACTCAGGCCCATAGATTTCAACAATACGTCCTTTGGGTAAACCTCCTATTCCCAAAGCAACATCGAGTCCTATCGAACCGGTTGAAATTGCTTCAATATCGCGATTGGCTGTTCCATCACCCATTCGCATTACAGAGCCTTTCCCAAATTGACGTTCAATTTGAGATAAAGCCGCATTCAGTGCTTTTTGCTTGTTGTCTTCCATCGGTTCATCCGTATAAAATAGCCAGGTCTTAATTATCACATACTCCCCCCAATGCAGCAAAGGTAGATGCTCATGAATACTCTGGTTTGGATGCCAAAAAATATCACTGATACAGCCATGATGCGCTTCATGCGCATACTTGAAAAAAAACATCATTTAGAGCTGCCGGATTATGGAGCGCTCCATGCTTGGTCTATTCAATCTCCAGATTTATTTTGGGAGGCCATCGCGGATTTTTTTGACATCAAATTCAACACGCCACCCACCTGCATTTTAAATCAAGCTGAGCACATGATAGATGCTAAATGGTTTCCCAACGCAACGTTTAATATTACAGAGCACTTACTCAAGCGTACAGATGCTCATCCTGCACTGATTTGCTTAAACGAAACGGGCGAACGCGATGTTTTAAGCTATAAGGCTTTAAGGCAACAAGTCGCAGACTGCGCTGCAGGGCTTCGCGCACACGGCATTCAATCAGGCGACCGCGTGGCAGGCATGTTACCCAACAGCGCTTTTTCTATTATTGCGATGCTTGCAACAGCATCTATTGGTGCTATTTGGTCTATTTGTTCACCAGATTTTGGTCTTACCGCTGCAGTTGACCGTTTTTCTCAAATTACCCCTAAGCTTTTATTGGCCTGTGACGGGTATACTTATCATGGCAAACGTTATGTATTAAAAGATAAAGCTGAAGCCTTACGCACGGCCATCCCCTCTATTCAGCAGCTTGTGATGTGCCCTGTTTTAAATCATCAAGCCTTACCTGCGGCCGCATTACAGTGGGATGATTTTCTTGTGCCCAATGCAGCCTTTCAAACAACGCCTCATGCTTTTGATCATCCTTGGTATATCTTATTTTCATCAGGCACAACAGGAGAGCCTAAGTGCATTACGCACAGTACCGGGGGTACGTTATTGCAGCATGTTAAAGAATTAGGTTTGCATACAGATTTAAATCAAAACGACACCCTATTTTTTCACACCACGTGTGGATGGATGATGTGGAACTGGATGGTTTCAGGCCTTGCACTCGGCGCAACCCTTGTGCTCTATGATGGCTCGCCTATGTTTCCAAAGTTAGACTCTATTTTTCAAATTCTTCAGGACGAATCTGTTAATGTTTTTGGCACTGGCGCACGCTTTTTAGCGGCCATTGAGAAAAAAGAAATTTCTCCGAATACACACTTAAAGTTTCCAAAACTTCGTACTATTTTATCCACTGGTTCACCTTTACTTCCACAGCAATATGATTTTGTTCGTGAGCATATCAAATCAGATATCCAATTAAGCTCTATTTCAGGTGGTACGGATATTGTGTCGTGCTTTGCGCTCGGTAATCCTATTAGCCCTGTTTATCGCGGCGAACTACAATGCTTAGGGCTCGGCATGAATGTTCAGGTGTTCGATGAACAAGGCAAATCAACATCTGATGCCATTGGAGAGCTGGTGTGCACGGACGCTTTTCCTTCTATGCCAATTGGGTTTTGGAACGATCCGGACCGAATTAAATATAAAAACGCTTATTTTAATCACTTTCCTGGTGTTTGGGCGCATGGCGATCTTGCTGCTCGAACAGCGCATGGTGGGCTGATGATTTATGGTCGTTCAGACGCGGTTTTAAACCCCGGTGGCGTACGTATTGGCACAGCTGAAATTTATCGCCCCCTTGAGAATTTTCCTGAAATTCTTGAAAGTCTGGTTATTGGGCAACCTTGGCAAGATGATATTCGTATTGTGCTGTTTGTAAAACTTCAAGAAAATATTATCTTAGATAATATCTTATGTGCGAAAATAAAGCAGGGAATTCGAAGCCAAGCGTCTCCTCGGCATGTGCCCTCTAAAATTCTAGCCGTCCCAGATATTCCTAGAACCATCAATGGAAAAATCGTTGAAGTCGCTGCACGTCAAGCGGTACAAGGCGAGGCGATTAAAAACCTCAGCTCCCTTGAGAATCCAGAAGCACTCGAGCACTTTAAAAATCGTCCGGAGCTGATGCCGAGCAGTACGTAAGATGCTAGACAAATTGTAAGATTAATTTTATACTGGTTTTATAAATTCCGAACAATGAGATACGTAATGGAACAAAAAAGTCGGATGACTTAAACTTAAGTAACCTTCAAAAAAACACATATACCCGGCCAATGCTGATAAAACTAAGCACAGATGTTGAAAATGACCTAGCGGGCGCTTCAGATGGCCCAGGTAGTTCATAATCATTTTTTTATTTCAAAATGTTCTTGGATGAGACCACGTATAAACTATGAACCGTCTGTTTGGGCATTTTTCTTTTTACTCTGAAGTTAATCCTGCGCTTGTAAAAAAAACAGCGTTTAAATCCCCTCGATGGACCCCTGATTATCAGGGGAGTTTTACTGATCAAGCGATTTTACTAACCTCCACACAGCGATTTATCACACCCGAATGCCATCGCGCACAAATGCCTTTCCGGCATGCCGAATCAGGCTGCATTATTGTAGCCGACGTTTATTTAACTGCGCGCGAAGACTTATGTCGTCGATTATCAGTGCCTTGCGAGTTATCCGATGCTGAATTAATTCTTTTAAGCTACCTGAAGTGGGGAACCGATCTTCCACATTATCTTGCGGGTGAGTTCTGTTTCGCCATATGGCATCCAAAAGAGCAGGCTTTGTTTTTAGCAACCGACCAATTCAGTAGACGCCCGTTACTTTATGCTCATCAACCCGGAAAAAATTTTACTTTTTCCAATGAAATCTCTCCTTTTCGTAACACCTGCCCCACGCTCACAACAAACGACAACCTGTTTGCGCATTTCTCTTTCAATTCATTGCCCAAAGAAGAAACCTGCTACCAAGAGGTTTTTAAACTCCTTCCGGGTCATCAATTATATATCACTCCAAAAGTATTTAAAAAAACACGGTATTGGCATTTAGATAAAAAACAAAAAACATCTGCTTACAAGACACGAGAAGAATACTATGAAGCCTTTCAGGATGTTTTTAAATCAGCCGTAAGTGATACATTACGTAGCCCTTACCCTATTACGGCACATATCAGTGGCGGCCTTGACTCTTCTTCGGTCGCCGCGCAAGCAGCTCGCTTATTAGCAGAGCGCTCACGCTCTCTTTTAGGGTTTACAGCCAAGCCAATTGCTTTAGAGGGACCGAGTTATCGAGAGGGATGGGTGTACCACGACATGCCTATTGTACAGGCCTTGTTAGACCGTTATCCAAATATTAAGCACTTTACATACACAGCTTCACCTCAGTCAGATATCATGACGGCTCTACAGGCCTATTTTCCATTCGTTGATCAGCCCTTTCGAAATCTTGGTAATATGGATTGGTGGCTTGGTGCGCATGATTACGCGCATGAGAATGGAGGACGGGTCATATTAACGGGCACACAGGGGAATGGTAGTATTTCTTGGGCTGCAGCCTCAAAAAAAGGACACCTTTCACACTGGGTACGAGCAACATCTGCTCGCATCAAACGGCATTTAGCTCATTATGGGTTTCCCAATGCCAGTTATGATAATTTTTTACTATCTAAAAGAGGCAAAGAAATTTCTAAAGAAATCTTACCTTCTTATTCACGGCACCACCGCATGTTATTTCCTGCAACAGCCGCGGCTAGAACCTCCTCACATCATCCTGTTGCATTATATAATGGCGTGATACTACTCGACCCAACGCAAAACTTAGAAGTGATTCAATTTTGTTATAATACACCTGATTGGGTGTGTCGAGATGGTGCAGGCCTCTTAAATAATCGTTTGTTGGTTCGACGCGGACTCTCTCATATTTTGCCTGATGCGGTTACAAACAATTCATTGCGGGGAGAGCAGGCAGCTGACTGGTTTCTACACTACAATGAGCATGCCAATACTTGGTTTAATCGCTTGCACACACTCAACCAGTCAACAAAAAACAAATTAGATGCTTTTTACGACCAACAAAAATATTTGAATATGCAATCGGCCCATACGCTGCCATTAAAAGAAAACACAAAAGATTTACGCTTCAACCTTGTTTACTCTTTGATGCGATATATGAGTGCTGCCTTTTTTCTTGATTATTTGGAGTCCTCTTCAGAGAGCACAAACAGCTAACTGTCAAACTCGAATAGCACTTCTTTAAAAGAATACCACTTGTATTTCAAAGTGATGTAATTGTAAATGAATGCGGATAATAACCTCGTCTTTACGAACCCGAGCTTCGCGAGTGGTACGGCAATCCAGAGGTTTTTATTGCAATATTTTAGCTCTTGGACTGCCACGCCTACGGCTCGCAGAGACGGCGTTATTTCTTAAGTAAGTACCATTCCTGTCAAACCCAACTAAATTTCGATATAATCAAGCAGCATTTTTAATTTTGTTTAATTGTAATTGGATAAGCCCCGTACACATGATTAACTTAACAGGCCTCAACAAACGCTATGGCCAGCATCATGTTCTATGTGATATTGATTTATCCATCGACTCTGGTGAAATTTTTGCTGTGATTGGTAAAAGTGGTGCCGGTAAATCGACACTGCTGCGCTGTATTAATTTACTAGAAAAACCAGATACGGGTGATGTGCATGTGAATGACAAGCATATGCTTGCACTTGCGCCCGCAGCCTTACGTGAGGCACGGCATCATATTGGCATGATTTTTCAGCATTTTAATCTATTTCAAGCCAAAACAGTGTATGAAAACATTGCTTTCCCGCTCCGCATTCAAGGCATTTCAAATCAAGCCATTCACGAACGTGTGACTGAGCTGCTTGATGTGGTTGAATTAACGCCTAAAGCAAACACATATCCCGCGGCTTTGAGTGGCGGACAAAAGCAACGGGTGGCCATTGCCCGTGCACTTTCTAGCAATTCAAGCGTTTTATTGTGCGATGAGGCCACCTCAGCACTTGACCCTGAAACCACTGCGGCTATTTTAGCGCTGCTTAAAAAAATTAATCGCGATTACGGCATAACCATTGTTCTAATTACCCATGAAATGGATGTTGTCAAACAATTAGCACATCGTGTTGCCCTGATGGATTCAGGCCGTATCACAGAAATTGTTGCCTTAAATACCCTTTTTTCGCATCCTATGACGCCTGCAAAACAATTATTATGCGCACAATTAAGCCCAGAGTTACCACCTTGCTTGCTAAGCACACTCGGCGACAAAGCAAATAACAAGCCTTTGCTCCGTATTTTTTTCCACGGCGAAGCAGTCAACGGCCCGATTATCAGTCAAATTAGTCAAGCACTGCAGATTAATATTAATATTTTACTCGCAAACATTGACCGAATTG
Organism: Gammaproteobacteria bacterium; assembly: GCA_022600515.1. Taxonomy (GTDB): domain Bacteria; phylum Pseudomonadota; class Gammaproteobacteria; order Legionellales; family Legionellaceae; genus JAALKW01. The sequence continues at coordinate 17,874 of JAHZKG010000049.1, read as the reverse complement.
ATGGTATGAGCTGTGGCGTGGTTGTGATTGAGTTGGAAGCAACGCCAACCAAATTGCGCACGTTTTTAGAGCACTGTGAACCGTTTAACCTTATTGTAGAGACTCTCGGTTATGTCACCCATGATGCTACATGATATTTTTATCGCTACCGGCGAAACACTGTATATGGTCCTGCTGAGCACCTGCTTTTCAGCGCTTTTAGGCCTACCGCTGGGTACTTGCTTGTTTGTAACCCGCTCAATTAAGCCACATCCTCAGCTCTATCGAATCACCGGGGGGCTGATTAATATCACGCGCTCCATTCCTTTTATTATTTTGCTTGTCGCCCTGATTCCTTTCACACGCCTGGTTGTTGGCACATCGATTGGTCTGCATGCCGCCATCGTTCCGTTAACATTGGGTGCAGCACCTTTTTTTGCTCGCCTTGTTGATAATGCCTATCAAACACTCCCTGAAGGGCTCTTTGAAGCCGCTCATGCCATGGGGGCAACCACACGGCATATTATTCGGCATGTCTTATTACCCGAGGCCCGAGGCCCACTCATTCAAGCACTGACCGTAACCGCAACAACCCTTGTTAATTATTCCGCCATGGCCGGTACGGTTGGCGGCGGTGGGCTTGGTGATTTAGCCATTCGTTATGGCTATCAGCGGTTTGATGCAAGTGTTATGTTCGCAACTGTTTCTATTTTGGTTATTATTGTGCAGCTCTTTCAGCTAACTGGTGATAAGCTAAGCGCTTATTTATCTCGAGGAAAGATGTAACATGCGCTTTATCAAATACCTACTATTACTATTGCCTTTGGTTCTAAGCTTATCGGCCTGTCAGCAGCAACCGAGCGACCCTAATACCTTAATTATTGGTACCATTGCAGGCCCAGAAACAGATTTAGTAAGAACAGCCCAGGCTGTTGCTAAAGAACAGTATGATTTAAATATTCGTATTGTTGAATTTAGCGATTATAATTTACCAAACGAAGCATTACAGGATGGCAGCTTAGACGCAAATGTTTACCAACACCTGCCCTATCTTGAATCCGCCCAAAAAGCACATGGCTATACCCTTGAGCCTATTGCGCGAACGTTTTTATTTCCGGCGGCTTTATATTCAAAAAAAATAAAACATCTTAACGATTTGCCTTATCACGCACTGATTGCCATTCCAAACGATCCCAGCAATGAAGCACGCGCCTTGCGGCTTCTTGAGACAGCAGGCCTGATTCAATTAACACAAAGTAAAACACCTAGCATACAAAATATTCGAAGCAACCCGAAAAAGCTGCGCTTTAAAAGCTTGGATGCCGCACAACTCCCCCGAATTTTACCAGATGTAGATGCCGCTGTGATTAATACAACGTTTGCGATTCCAGCAGGACTCGACCCAATGCAGGACGCACTCATACGAGAAGATAAAGCATCACCCTATGCTAATCTGGTTGTGATTAAGGCAGATTCACCTAAGCGCGCCAAACTGCTCTTATTTGTTAAAGCACTGCATTCCAATGAAGTTAAAGATCAAGCGAAAGCCCTTTTTGGTGATTCCGCTGTTATTTCATGGTAAAATATGTTACAATATACGTAATATAGACGCACATCAGGGGACTTTTTATGCTTACTTTTGCCTGGGAATCTACCTTTGGAGAGTATGGTTATATCAGATCATACATCGACGCATACGCTAACCAATCGTGGAATAGTCTACAATCGCCAGGGCGCTATACATACACCGATAAAGCTCCAACGAAACTATCAGCCATTGGTCAAGGATTACTTGACGTTTATAGCAAAGATGTCACCTTACAAAATCACGAATTTACACCTGATATTACACGTTACTTCAATACAGAAAAAAATACGCTTGACGCAGTAGAGCTCCCTGATGCAATCAAGACAGTTCTGATAGCGAGTAATCAGGACAAGCAAAGCGGCATCAAAGTGCTTGCACGCGCATTTGATAGCGTACTGAAAGATAAAGACGCGATTACAACGGCCATTCATCACTCTGAACTTGAGCACTTTGCCACTGAACAAAAAGATGACCTACTAGGGCAGGTGACCGCCTCACATGAAACATTACTTGAAGAAGTAGAAAGGACCGTAATACCACCTGAATTTACAGCAGAACAAAAAGAAACACTTAAAAAAACACTCAAAGACAAGCACAAAGAACAGTACACAGCACTGGATGAGAACTTAAATAAAACCATCGCCGACTTAAATACAACAGTCAAGCAAAGACACGAACTGATTCAATGGTTACTCGCTTCAAAAAAAATGCGTCTTAAGGGCGGAAATCCAAACGTTGTGATGACAGGGAAAATGCAAGACGAGGTCCATGCACTCCGACAAGGCATTGAAGCAGGCGATGAGAACGCTATCGCACTTGCTGGCGGCATGAAAAGCCCATCAGGCATAGATATTAATGTTAATCGAGACAGTAACGGCCAACTCACATTCTCAATGAGTTTTCCAAGCCTCGGGGCTCAACGTAATTATTTTACTCATCCAAGACATAATTCTAAGGCTGATTTACTGTATCAAGCACATCTTATTCATGCAACAGGAGCAACCAGTATCACAACAACCATTACACATTCGAATGCAGCTATGGCAACACAACTTGCACGCGAAGCGTTTGAGGCCGCTATACAAGCCGGATTTTCTGGTGATGATAAAAATATCACGATTATCATGAATGGCAAAGAGATGCATGAGGACGCATTATTTGAACACGTCTTTAGGGATAAACAGGGTCACGAGCACAAATCAAATGTCAGTAAGTGTGGCGAATGGGCTCGAATTGGAGCAGAAGCCAGACAAAAGAGTTTGCCATCTGAAAGGCATCAGAAAGAGGCCAATCAAATATTAAAACATGCGTTAACCCAAGTAAAAGAAGAACTTACACAAAATAACGATACAGCCAGTTCGGATGAAGCAACCATCTTATCTCCCGCTGCGAGTCCAACAATACTTGCACGTTAACGCTCTGCATGCCTCAAGTGTTTTGTGTTCGCATCATATGCATGGGTTGCTAAAATATCTTCAACCAATTCATCGATTGCACTGAGTTTGTTTTCTTCTTCAATTAGCCCGCCCTCATCTTGAAGGCCACTCAATCGTTCAGTAAGCTCTTTTGTAATCGAGCCACTGGGGAAAAGTAAGGCTAAGAAGCGTCGTGCCTCAGCTGGACCTAAGTGTCGATAAAGCTGATTTCGGACCGATGCATCTTCTGCTGTTGTACTAAACGCCCACAACTCAATAGGCCCGAGTGTTAGTGTGAGTAACTGAACGCTCACCCCGTTTTTGGTTGAAAACTGCGCCAAAAACGTTCCACCACCTTCCCTTGGACCGTGTACTCGAGTACGTAAAGCAACTTGAGCGGTTTCTGACAACCCAAAAATTTTACTGGTTTTTTTAATGGTTTGTGCAGGGCCTGCATCCATAATGAAAACAGATGTTGCAAACTCAACCATCACAGAATCAAAATCATCTAACGATTGCGATAAAAGAGAAATCTGAACATTCCATTTTCGTCCTTCTCGCATATCAATAATCACTTGCTCCCGCACAGCAGCAGAACTCGCGGTACGGTGAAATTCATCATAAACAATCCGTTTAGGATCTTCCCTAATTTCACGTATGCGCTCCAAATGATAAGGATGATACTGCTCTAGTACATTACTCATACTTTCTTCTGTTAAATAATAATGTCTCGCCAAAACATAACGCGCTAACATGTACATCACTGAAGTTCGTCTATCAGCAGCTTCTCCACCGCTTTTAGCCACTTCATCTAAATCCAAAGACACAACACGTGCATCTCCAATATCAAAAGCCGTCACACGTGACAAAATGGGATATTCGCGTACAGCACTTGATATCATTCTGGAAAAAGCTGCAATCAAAGACTCACCTGTGGGTGCTGCTACTTTTTCATATAAATCTTCAATCGAAGGTGTACGACAAATAGATGCTGCATCAGCTAAAAGTGGCATAGCATAACGTTGTGCTAATAGCGCCTCATGAATAAAGCCCGCTGAAAACAATGCATCGGTCACTTCCCACCAGGTTGATTTTGAATCACGTACAAAGCCAATTTCTTCTAAAAGGCCATCCACAAAGTCTTCTAGTCCAGGCGCATAAGCACTGGGGTTATATTCATCAGCAAGGCTTTTGTAGAGCTCATCGACCACCATCCCAGCCAAGTCAGGCATAGCATCATATGGTTTTTCTGTGCCTAGTGGTGTCGTCAATAACGTCAAAAAATTCACTAAGAACGAGCGCTCTGATGGCGCTGGATAGCGCGACCCTAATTGCGTATCAAAAGGATTAATTGAATATTCAGGTAACATGCGCAAACGATGATAAGCCACCAAGTGTCGCTGATCTTCAGGTAGTGCTTCTTGTAGTAGCGAAATTAATCCGCTACTAGATGGTCCAATATCAATAATAGCAATCCGTGGCAAGCGCATGATACCGCCAGACATGCAAAGCGCCAAATTCTGTGCATTAGATAAAACAGATTTACCCGAACCTGGACGAGCATAAACCAAATCAATCCAAGTGGTTTGTTGGTTTGACCCCGGCTGGAATGGCCACAATTTTCCGTCAGGTGAACGTAATAATAAAGCACCTGTTTTCCAAGAAGATGCAGGGCGTGTTACTGGCAGCATGGTAACGACATCCGTAAGAGGTGCTATCGCGGCAACAGCAGGACTTGCAGTGGTTGTGGCTAACATGCTCGCTGCAAATCCAGCAAAAGGATCCCCGCAAATCTCTGAGACATCCGTGGAGCCCCACCCCTGGATCGCTTTGGCAAGATCAGAGCTACGGCGACGCAAAAGAGCCAGCTGCCCCTCAGGAGCCCAAGTTGTTGCAACAACACGTAAACGCACAATGGCTTCATCAGTATTAATTTGTAAATATTTTAATAAATTAACTGAATCACTGATCAGGCGGTTTTCTGCTGATGAAAAAGTTAAAATGGATGCGAGTAATCCTTTGAGTTTAATCGTACTGAGTCCATCACTTTCAATCAAGAACGAAATCCGCCAAGGAATATGTGTTGGTAATATCCGAGAAAATAAAGTCACAAAAGGACGAACATCTTTAGGAAATAAATCAACATAGGCGCTTGAATACAAGCGATCTCCCATTAAAATAGTGCGCCTGTCAATAATCTCAGCGTCTCGTGGAATCACTTGTTTTGCAAGAGATGGCCATAACAAATCAGATGCATCGCCTTCAAACGCATTTAATTCACGTACGGGCATTTTATCGCCTGGTAAAGTAGGGCGCCACTCTTTTGCTGTAAAATCGGGATCTGCTGTTTTTCGAATCGCGTATACGGCGTCATGCACACCTAATAAATCTGAAATAACCCCTTGCATTTCAAGATCGTCCTGAATAGAACGAACATATGCATCATGCGTGTCTCTTAATTCCGGTACAGCAGCATAAATAGTTTGTGTGTGCTTAAATGGCAGGGCCTTTTTAGTTTTTAGCATCCTCATTTTGGCTTTATTGGCTGCTTTTAATTGATCCTGTGACAAATGGAAGTGACGCGTTATTAGCACAAAATAAACTTTTTCGGCGGCACAATATTGTCCTAAAAAATTTTCACGCTCCTCAAACAAATCACCCAAATCAAGATTAATCCGCTTAGCGGTTGCAGCAGCCGGCGCATAAATAGCTTTAATTATCTCTTTGATATTTTCTTTGTCTTGATCAAAATAAACTTGTAATGCATGGCCTGGACGGCTCATCGGTGAACGAAATGCATTGCTTAAACCTTCAATTAAACTAAGAAACTCCTCATTTCCTAGTAAGGCTGTAACACCATCGATTTCTAAAACGGATACCAACGACCCATCATGATTAACCAAAACAGTCGGTGAGTCGGCAGTTTCTAATTCGCAATAAGATTCTGTCGTCTGTTTTAATGACGTACTAAACCAAGCAAAAAAAGTATCAACGCCTTCAAAAAATGACTCTGTCCACTTCCCCATCCCTTTATCTCCAAATTAATGTTGGATCAGGTTTATTGATGCTCTGCTTTTCCTGCAACCTCTTCTAAAGCACCTGTAGCCCAGCTTTCAATTTGCTTTCGAAATTTAGCTCTAGAAGGTAATAATCGTATATCTCGAAATATAAGCTCTGATTGTTCGATGCCCGTATTACCCGAATCAATCAATAGCCGTCCAAAAATAGCAGGGTCACTTGAACCCTCTCCAAACTTTTCTTCCACGGGTTGTGTCCGAAATTTTAAACTACGATAAATACTTTGAGCGGTACTTTTATATCCAGTGTCGTTTGTAATTGCGCAAAAAAGCACATGACACAAGCTGTTCAGCTCTGACTGTAATAGCTCCGGTAAATAAATCAGGGAGCCGCCGCCATATCCACCAACCCCAACTGATTCGACAAAAAAACATTGCGCACAAAAACAACAAGAAGTGACAAGGTTTTCAATTTTATTATGCGTGTAATTCCCGTCTAAATTAATAACGTCTTGTAAAATACGTGCCTGGAATCCACAAAAATGGCAAGCAAAGTGATCCCGCTCAAAAACTTTCTTTTCGAAAGCTTTAAATCGAGGGTCTGCTTGCCTGGCGGAATACAACCGCCAGGCCCCCGCAGAAGCCCTCAATTGAATTGATGCAGGAGCCGTTTGATTGCCAGATAGACTCATACGTATCAACTAGAAGTATACACAGCACCACTAGGACCTGATGTTGAGCCACCACCAAACATTGTGCCGCCGGCTACATCAAGAAGACTAGGTAAAAACAGAAGAGCCGCTGCAATAAAAACCAATGCAATCGGTGTGCCCACAGTAATTTGGGTCGGATTATCTTTATGGGCCTTAAATTTCATAATAGCACCAATCGAAAAGCCTAAACCAGCTAAGTAAGACGCACCGGTAATTAAATTTGTTATCTGCGCAAAAGAACTCGTAATCATAGAAGCCATTCCGCCGATGGTGCTAACAGCTGCCAAGGCTGAGCCTGCAAACATCATTAGGCTTAAAATCAACAGTTTTTTGATTAAATTAGTTTTCATTCTTATCCCCCAGTTGTTCATTAAAATTTTCAAATACAGATATCGATATCATGTACCTAAAAGTGTATTATTAATTATTTCTACCGTTCCCACAATATTTACAGCCAATATCCCTCCAAATACATGCATTAATCCTTTACCCATGCCACCTGGTTGCTGCCCTTGTGATGCGGAGCGTGCAATTAAAACCCATCCTCTAACAAACGCATAGAGCCCTATAGTTTGAAAAATGGAGACTATGGCCATTCCGGCTTCACTGTCCCCCCCAAACCCTGAGCTAACAATATCACTGTCACCGTACGCTAAAATACTTGAATTTCCAAATGTTGAGTTCATTATCACATCAAGCGCCGATGGAAAATAAATGAGAAATCCGGAAACCAGCAAGTAAAAAATCGGTTCCTTCGCACTCGTGCTCGAAGACTGCATGGTCTTCGCTTCCCCATATATTTTAAGGCTGTAAATAGCTTTAAATGCAAACGAAACACCAACCAAATAAGCAGCGCCACTAATTAATTTCTGAACAGGAATCAGTGAATCCGCTAAGTTAATCAGCATTGATGTTGAGTTACTCATTGGCTATCTATCCCTTTAAGTATCCGCTTGACTAAATCGAATCACCCGGCCAGAACTTGTAAACACACGGCCAACCTTCGCATTAACCGTTCGTACTGTCCCGTAGCCTGGCACCGCTGAGCCGCGACTAACTGTTAAGGTTTTACCTTGATTAGACATAATCCATGCACGCCCAGGAATAATGGCTTGGATAGAATACACTGCTTTAGGTATAGCCGGCCTTGTACTTGGTGACGGCTTAGATGACGTCGCGTGTTTTGCGCGGGTCATTGACTGTAAGCGCGTCATTTGTTGTGACTGCTGCTCCAGTCGCTCATTAAGCACCAAAAGGGTCTGCTGTAACTCCGCCATCTTAGTTGCTACATCATTCACACTTTGCGTCACAGTGCTTACTTGCGTTCGCATGGCTGTGACTTCGGTATCCATTCGTTTTTGTTCCTGCGTAAGGCTAGATACAGCCCCACTTGCATTCGTATGGCTTGTTTCTTTCTGACTAGATGCAGTTATCAATGGTTGTACTGGCGGCGTTTTTTTCGCCGTTTCTATTTTTTCCATAGCTGTTGTTGCAACCGCTGCTGCCGTCACTGTTGATTGTTTCTTTGCTGTGGTTGAATGCGTAAAAGATAATACAATTTCATACATAAACAAAACAAAGAATAATGCCGCAACTGAAATAATCCCTTTGCGAATAATTTTTAAGACATTGGGGTCTAAATGATCAAAGCGGCCACGTCCTGGAGGCGAAGCCACGCCTGCTCCACCGTCTTCTGGTACCGCTTCGTCCGATACCGGGGCAGCATCCTGCTCCGTACCTAAAACATCAAGATCAGCAAATTGATATTCGTCACCATCATCATTTTCATTTTTCTTTTGCTCATCATCTGCCATAGCTCACCTACTTTACCAAGTTATTAGCCTATCTCAACATCTTGCGTAAACAAGATACCCATCCCCGTACCAGCAAATAATTCTACTGTTGTTGGTTTGTTCATTAATTTTTCGGCTGTTTGAGACCATGCTTTACCGACTTCGCCTAAACCAATTAATGCATTTTCAAGCACAGAACGATTGATACCATTTTGAACGGTTGTATCGGTTGTTCCACCCGTACCACCAATTGTAATCGTGGTGTCTGCTGATTGAATAGCACTACTAAAACCTTCTAAGAAAGTAGAGGCAAATAGTGAACCGTATCGCATCAAGTAATGATGATTAACACGACTTGAAAGTGCTGTTCGCGCTGTATTTGGATCGATTGCATACGCATTAATACCACTGGTTGTCTCGGCCCCTGGCATTGAAAGGGTATTAAACGTAATAACAATTTGATCGGCATTTGATGGCAGCGTAAAGCTTCCTATGATTTTTGAGCCTTTTAGCTTTCCTGACACAATGGTTGCAAGAATAGGGCCTGGCTCATCTGTATTCACTGATGTTTCCAATACAGCAAATAAAATATCACCTGTTTTAATATAAATATCTCCTGGCTTTTTCGCGCTCGTGTCCGTTGGGGCGTTCGTTGCATGCTCTGAGCCTTCATCCCCGTCTGCGCTTTTACCTCCCTTCGAGCTTTTACCGTCCTTCTCTGAAGCCATAATAAACACTTGGGTTGGTACACTTGCCCAACCTTGTAATGATACACGTGCAGCTGACAGCATGTGTGCACTCAACTGTTTTATTTTTGTTTGGTAGCGTTGCTCTGCAATATGACTTTGTTGCTTTGCCATCAAGGTCTGCAATTGCTGCGTATTTGCCTGCTCTGCCTTTTTTTCACTTTTTTTAGTGCCGGCAATGGACGGAATAGTCGTTATCGAACTAGGTCCAAAGGCACTACTCGCACTTTCAGGCGTCGTTGATTTAACATCTGCTGAGCTCGAGGCTGTCGCTGGTGATTTAGTCGTTTGTTCGTCTTGTCCTGGCGTTAATCCAAGTGCTTTTATCTGTGCATCTGTTAGCCCTGCTTTTTGCAATGCTTCTGCCGAATAACCTACCTTTTTTAAAGCCTCACCGCTAAATCCTACGGCTTTAAGATCGGCCGCGCTAAAGCCTCCGTCTTTTAAATCTTTTAGACTAAAGCTGACTGCTTTAAGCGCCGCCGCACTAAACCCTGCATCTCTTAATTCTTGTGCAGAATATCCTGCAGCCTTAAGTTCAGCCGCGGTAAAGCCTGCTTTCTTAAGCGAAGTCGCACTGTATCCTGCATCTTTTAATGCTTGGGCAGAATATCCAGCTGCTTTCATTGCATCCGCTGAACAGCCTAATGTCTCCCGAATGGTCGATGCTGTAACACCTAGCTGCTTCGCTGCTTTCAACTCGTCTATTTGGCAGCCTTTCGCTCGTCCGGCAGCAATCACGCTGACAGGAATCAATCCTGCACTATTCAAGTCACCTGAATCAAAGCCGGCTTTTAACAACTCAGCCGGGGTGAACCCTGCATCAGACAGTGCTTTGGCATCAAATCCTGCCGTTTTCAAATCGGCTGCTGTAAATCCTGCCTTTGCTAAATCTTTTGCGCTAAAGCCTGCAGCTTTCAGCTCAGCGGGTGTAAACCCGCCCGCTATCAAATCTTTTGCTGTTAAACCGGCATTTTTAAAATCTGCCGCAGTAAAGCCGGCATTTGCTAAGTCTTCTGCGCCAAAGCCTGCGGCTTTTAAGTCGCCAGGCGTGAAACCTGCATCCGCTAAATCTTTCGCACTAAACCCAGCCGCTTTTAATTGGGCCGCACTACACCCATTTAAATCATGTATTTGTCTCGCAGCAACGCCTGCTGCACGCAGTGCCTTGAGCTTATCTACATCACAGCCTGCGGCTTGAATCGATGCATCATCAACCGATGAAACACCTGCTTCGCGTAAATCATCTGGTGTGAAACCTGCTTTTAGCAGTGCATCTGTTGTAAAACCTGCATCCGCTAAATCTTTCGCACCAAATCCTGCCGCTTTAAGCTGTGATGCGCTGCATCCATTTAAATCATGAATTTGTTTTGCAGAAACACCTGATGCCCGCAGTGCTGTTAATTGGTCAACATCACACCCAGCTGCACGAATGGCATCATCCCCTATAGAAGATGAACCTGAAGAGCGCAAATCTTGTGGTGTAAAGCCCGCGCCGAGCAGTGCGCTTTTAGTAAATCCTGCATCGTCTAAATCTGTTGCGCCAAAGCCTGCAGCCTTAAGTGCCGTTACTGTAAAGCCGGCATCGGCCAAATCTTTCGCACTAAACCCGGCCGCTTTCAACTGCGCCGCACTACAACCATTTGAATCATGTACTTGTCTTGCAGCCACACCCGATGCACGAAGTGCTTTTAATTTATTTGCATCACAACCTGCCGCACGAATGGTTTTATCGTCAACGGATGAAACACCTGCTGAACGTAAATCTTTAGGGCTAAATCCTGCTTTTAGCAAAGCATCGGGTGTGAGTCCTGCACTGGCTAAATCTTTCGCATTATATCCTGCCGCCTTAAAATCTGCTGCAGTAAACCCTGCATTTGCTAAATCTTTTACACCAAACCCCGCGGCTTTAAGCTGTGCTGGGGTAAGTCCGGCTTGAGTCAAATCTTTCACACTAAAGCCTGCTGCTTTAAACTCTGCTGCTGTAAACCCTGCATTCGCTAAGTCTTTTGCACTAAATCCCGCGGCTTTCAGTTGCGCTGAGGTAAGCCCTGCATCAGCTAAATCTTTTGCACTATACCTCGCGGCTTTCAGTTGCGCTGGGGTAAAGCCTGCATCAGCTAAGTCTTTTGCACTATACCCCGCGGCTTTTAGTTGCGCTGGCGTAAACCCTGCATCAGCTAAGTCTTTTGCACTAAATCCTGCGGCTTTAAGCTGGGCCGCACTACACCCATTGGCATCATGAATTTCTTTTGCAGAAGCACCTGATGCACGAAGCGCCTTTAATTTAGTTACATTACACCCTGCAGCACGCATGGTTTTATCATCGACGGGCACAAAACCAGCACTGGCTAAGTCAGTATCTGAAAATCCAGCAGACTTAAGTGCTGCAGCATCACACCCTGCCACTTGCCGAATCACTTTCGCACTCACACCAGCAAGGCGCTCCTGTTGTAACGTACCTTGGGCACAACCTGCTTGCCTTAGTTGCGATACGGTAACACCTGGTGGCAGAGTCTCTCGTCCCTGCTTAATTTCTTCAGGTGTGAAACCTGTCTTGGCTAAACCATCAGGTGAGAATCCTGCATTCAATAAATCTCGCGCACTATAGCCTGCTTTTTGCAATTCATCCGGTGTAAACCCAGACGCTTTCAAGGCAGCCGCATTAAATCCTGCCTTTCTTAAATCCGCGGCGCTATAGCCTGCGGCTTTGAGCTGCGTCGCATTACAAGCACTCACACGCTGTATTGCTGCAGCGCTAACCCCTTGCTCTCGTAATTTTTTTAATGTATCCGCATCACATCCTGCAGCACGCACGTCAGCAGCCGAAATGCCCTCTGGTAAGCCACTTGCGGAATCAATATCGCCCTCAGAAAAACCAGCACCTTTTAATTCACCATTGGTGAACCCACCATCTTTCATATCTTCTGCAGTAAAGCCTGCGCCGCGTGTCTCACAGGCAGAGAAGCCACAACGCTTTAGCTGAGCAACGGAATACCCAGACGCTTTCATTTCTCTCGCACTGAAACCGGCTGTTTTTAACTCAGCACATGAACAAATGGGATGTAAGTCTGACAGCGTATAACCATGCTGCCTTAACTGGCAACAATTGCAGGCTTCACGCAAGTCAGAAAGTGTTGCACCGTTATCAACAACGCCTTTGATGGATGCACTACTACAATGATCTGCTGTTAACTGCTGAAACCATAAGCCTTTTGACGCACCACCCAGTCCCGATTGTGCTAACGTAACAAACCCTGCGCCTCCTTCTCCATACTGTGGGCCAATTAAATCAACACCGTCTCCAAATTTGTGCGTTTTAATAATCGTTGGTATAGCACTGCTGCCACTTTTAGACGCTAATTCGGCTTGATCAATATTTTGAGTATTTTGAAGCGCCGCATATTGCGCCGTTTGATTTAAGCTACCAGGAATCGAACGTATTTTCCCCGACACTTTACCAACACTTGAACCAGCATCGACCTCACCGTTGGCAAATATTTTCATTTTGAAAAGGCCAACCGTCACAAAAGTTACGAGCAACGCCACCATAAACAAAATAATGACGCGTGTTCGCGTATTTGTAAAAAGTGCTTTTATATTTTCTTTTTTTCCGGCCATGGTGTTATAACCCTTCTACCTTAAGCTGCATCACTTTTCCATGCCATGAAACAAGCAACACGGGCGATTTATGCATTTCATAGGCATGTGTGCCATCCGCACTGGTCATGCTACCAATCCATCCAGGAGACAAGATGGTTAAATTGGTCCTAATAAACATTCGATTACTCAAAATCCAAGCTTGCGCATCCCCGCCACTGACAGTCAAGCGTGTGCTCCCTGCTGGCGGCACGCCATCCAACACATGTAGCAGTACATCACTTGCAGAAGGCGGAATGTTCGCCCCCATTGGCATTTGTTTTGCATTAGGCCCATACCCTTGCACACGCAAGTCAACACGATAATCCACCGCTTTTTGCCCTGGAATAAGCGTTAACATCACGGGCGTGTTGAGTCCATGCAACCGGACCGCTAGATTTCCATAGGTATATAATTTATTTGATTGAATCATTAAGGTATTACTGATTTTATCCCACTGAATATTAAATGCATTCGGATCGCCTAAATCATATGCTGTAATTGGCCAAGGAGCCCCTGTCGAATCAAGAAAAACCAACGATGAAACAAACCCTTGTGATAATCGAATGACTGGTGGCGTTGACCCAGGGGACAAGTTGACAAATTGTGACGTGGCCGTTGGCTTGGGCGGTGTTTCAGGAGAGCTTGCCTCGGCATACTCCGCATCGTGATACCACTTTTTTAGTTTTAATGTTTGTTCACTCGACAAGGGAAATAACTGCTGCTTAACCGAGTCAAAAGCCAAATCATTGATCAGAGCACTATCATCGGCAGTCATCGCGCTACTATTTTTTTTTGTCCTGGAGGAGCGGCTTTGTGCGCGCTCTTTTCTAGACAGCGGTTTTGCTGCTTTTTTCGAAGCATCAGCCGAAGCTGTCTCAGCTGTCCCTTCTTTTGTACCCAGTTTTTTTTGTAGCATATGTAGTTGGTCAAGCGCTTGCTGAGCTGAGCCCGGCTTCTCTGCGCACCATGTTAATGGCGAAAAAAGAATCCCTATCATCAACAAAAAAACTACTTGGCTTCTTCTCATTGAGATTCTGCTCCACTCGCCGCCGGTCCAACTACGAATTGTGAAATACCTATCCCTCTGGGTGAATTTAAGGTCGAAATTCGCGTGACCAAAATAGTGACGATATTACGCTGTTGCGAAAATTCACTTGCACTTTGATAGGTTACAAGCAATGGCATTTGAATCCGCCATGAATAACGGCCATTCAATAAGCCTTTTTGTAAAATAATCGGTGCACTGGTTGCTACAGCGGATACGATTAATTTTTTCGCTTTCACTGCATCTAAATTATTGGAATTTTCTAGCGCATTCAAAAATTGCGTCCATCCAGCTGAAGTAAAAAATTCAGATGAGGCTTGTAGCTCGGTTCTGTAATTAACAAAATTATAGGTGAACGCTGCAATAGCCGCCTGATTTGTCCATTGTAAAATCGCCGAATCAGATTGATTAGGCTCATCCAAGGCAAACAGAGGTGTAACACGTCCATTAATGCTGGTTGCAAAATATTTAGGCGTCGGTGGATGGGAGATTAAATAAACCAATAATGACGCCATTAAACAATTAACCACGATAGACAGCAACAAAACCAATAATATTTTACGCTGCCCATCTTTATAAAAAGCGTTTCTTAATGTGACCGCGGTCAAGGCATCTTCAGCCATGCAATCCTCTCTTTTATTTCGGTATTGACTTCTCGTCATCATCAGTTGTTGGATCAGATGCAAGCAATGCAACTGATGTGTCATTCGGTGTATCCATGGCCGTTAAATCTGACGGCGGAACCACACCATTTGTTGCATAATAATCTCGCTCAGGCATATCTAAATATACGTAAAACACACCTGCCGTTAACAATACACTTATCAATAAAGATAAAATAAGCATGCTTTCAATGAAACGAAAGGTTTCTACATAAAACCGCTTAGACTGTATTAACAAACGCCAAACCTCACGCCGCATACTATCCCCTTATGCTCTTTATCAAGCTACAGCTCGTCTAAATGTAATTTCAATACGTGCGTTAGGCGATTTATCACCCCCTCGCGCTGCCGCTATAATAGGTTTATCACTCCCCATTCCTTGTGTAAAGAGCAAACGAGCATCAATTCCTTGGGACCACAAATAATTTGCAACTGCTTCCGCCCGCGCTGCCGACAAAGCATGTTCACGTTTTGCTGAAACATAGTGACTTGCATATGCAGTTACATCGACAGCTACTTTTCGAAATTGCCTTAAATAACACGCAACTTCGTTCAACTCGTCATAAGAGCCCCAAGTTAAACGGGGTGACTGATCACCAAAAAGTGCCGCAGCAGAAATACTTAAGAGATACTCTTGCCCTACAGAAACAATTTGAACCCCTCGTTCTGTTAAACGTTTTTCTAAGGTAATAATCTCGGCATCACCTAAAGCAACTTGCTGAGGTAAACGAGCTTCATCATGAATAATACTTGGTGTAACCGCTGACTGGCAGGCGGCCAAAAGCATTAATATCATCAAGATAAATATGTTGCGGCAACGATAAATAGAATATCGACTCAACACGGACTTAAACCCTACATTGGTCGTCATGTATTAACCATAAAAACATACTATCAGGCAGGAGACAAGTATCATCTTCATTTGAGTCTATTTTTATTTTTATTTGTTTGTTTTTATGTCTATTTAGAGACTTTATCTCGTGCTTCATTAATTCGGTGTACTAAGACTTTAACCGAATCACTGAGCTCAAACGGATCAGTCAAAATAGAATGCTCTGGTGGATAGCTCGTTGCCATTTGTAAATCTTTAATGATTTCATTTGCAACAGCACCCGCTAGTTTATCTTTTTCTCCTAGCTGCTGCCCAATGCCCATTAAGGTATCTCGCGTTTCTTGAATCAACAGCAACGGCAATGAAAATGCAGCGACATCCCTCGTTAAAATAGCAGGTGTTCCTTCTGGCAAATCACGTAACGGGCTAAAAATAGTCAGCTTTTCGACCGGCGTTTCATCAAATAATGCTTCCACTTCTTCCGGCTCATTTCGCTTATGAAACGCGAGTAGCGCTGCAACCCCACGCTCCATAGGATCTTGCTCTTTTGCCTCCCGAAGCAAGGCTGCTATTTGTGGAATTTCATCCTCTTTCGCAATCGTTCGAATCGTTAAATCACCACTATCAACAACTGACTGGAATAATTTAATTTGCTGCTGTAATTTAGATAAATAAGCATCCGATGGCGGCTCTATTTTCAAAAACTGATTAACTTTTAAGCGAGCAACAGGCTTTGGATTAGCATAAAACATACGAGACCGAATAACCTGTGAGCGGAAGAAAATATGGGCTTCACCTTCTGTCTGCTCTTTCAAATCTAATAAATCAATTCGAGCCCGTTTTTCAAACGATGAACTTTTTGTATCCTGATACGTATTTGCAATGCTGGTATCTTTTGTTTGAAATGAGTCAACTTTAGTAACATAGGCTTCACCTGCTGTCTTTGTAAAAAAGTCCCATGTGTCTGTTGGATCCTCAAGTTTCATACAAATTTTAATATTCGTATTTGCGCCAATCGATGCAGCTTCTTCTTTTGATGCTTTTTGAAAGGCCGGTAAATCTTGCCCTGCAAAAATAACCGAAAACCCGAGCGACCGTGCCTGCGCAGGTACCACAGCAAAGCCTTCTACAGCATAATATCCATACTCATCCAAAATACACATATAAGGCGTTGGTGCCATGGTCGGTTTTCGTTCAATTACATCTCTATAGTCACCTTCGACCTCATCCCCAAGCCCGGCAGCCATCATCGCTTTCAATGACGCCACAATAATTTTCCCCAAATTTGCAAGCTCGTCCGGCGATTTTTCTAATGCCGGCAGCAATACAACTAAAATACGCCGATTTAACACGACATCTTTAAAATCCACCTCGGCCAAATTGGTTCGAATAATATGCCCATACGTATCCGCTAGCGAAGAAAAACTTCGGACGAGCTGCATCGTAATAAAACCATGCTGCTCAAGCACCTGTGAGACTTGTTTTCCTTTTTTTTCTTTATTATAACCCGGCAGCGTTCCCAAATAGTTTCGGAGCGGATCGGTCACAAGCTTTGGAATAGACTCAATATTGACACTCTCTTGATCATCACGCGGAAAAACCTTATCAACCACAATGGATTCAAGGCGCTGCAAATCAAAATAATTCCGAATATTATTTGCATCAAGTAAAATCGCACCTTCATCCCGCATATACACCAATAAGCGCATCAACGCCTCAACAAATGCTATGGCACGCCCTTTCCACATATCCCCATCGCCTTGCCCGGAGCTCCCCATTAAATTAACCACCAGCTGGGTTAACATACTAGAAGACCCCTGACAAAAAGGATTCAGCGTGTTTGATAAGCGTGTTTTCTGCGGTCCGACAATATCACGCGCACCCGTCATGAAATTAATGAGCAATAAATCGTCTTCTCGCCCCATACTCCGCACCATGCCAAAAATTTTAGCGAAGAGTCCGTTATCCCCTTTTCCATCCACATAAATAAATCCACTCCCCTGAACCAACGCATTATAAGCAATGGATACCAAGGCCTCCGTTTTACCACTTCCGGTTGAACCAAAAATTAAAACGTGGGTTCTCATGTCTTCATTTGCAAACCAAAGCTCCTCATTGGTTTTCATTTGATTACCGAAATAGGTAATGCCTCGTGCAAGATAAGGTTTTTTAATCCCGGGAATTAAATCATTGAAATCTTTAACACGTGCAACTTGTGGTAGGCGAAACGGTAGTTTTTGCGCGCGTGTTGAACTATAAAAATACGCGAGCAAGCCTAAAACAAGCACCAAGCTTGACGATACTGGGAAAATGTAAGCCATCGCAGAAAATACAAACAGTAAAATAACAACATTCGCTGAATTAGAAAAAAATGCCTTTATTCGCTCGCCAAAGGTTCGCGTATCTCGCAAAAGTCGCGTAGGGTCGACCTCATGCTGCGAC
>JAHZKG010000048.1 GCA_022600515.1 Gammaproteobacteria bacterium | reverse complement strand
GCGCATCTTGTAGCGTCCGTTATAAATTTTTTAAGTCATCCAGAAAACGAACAAGATATAGGGCCGCTTTTAAGTGCTTTAAAGCTACCCGACGCGCGCGCAGAAGAAATACTAGTGACTGTGCTAGCAAGAAATGGCATGTTGCTTCAGTATGCGCCGAATGAATTTAGGGGTAATAAAAAGGTTGTTTTGGTAGCAACGGCGCAGAATTGCCAGGCACTCCAGTTCGCCTCAGACGCATTAAAGGCTGACCGAGGGCTTGTTCTTGCGGCAGTGGCGCAGAATGGGCGGGCACTTCAGTTCGCCCGCGTATTTGGTCATACCCAGCTTAAGTTCGCAACTCCATTAGCGATGGGTATATAACATGCTATATGACTCAATAAGTAATGACTTTTTTAGCGTTTGGTGCGATTGCCTGGCATAAATAATTTATTCTTTACCTTTTAGGTGTTTAATCTGTATTTGTGTGCGCTTATAGAGTTTATCTAAGGTTTTATTATGCGTTCGCCGTTCAGCAAGTGTTGCGGAGTTAAACACTTCTTCTTTAAGTAATTTTAAGTAATTCGCTAAACGCCGTTTATCTAAATCACCTGATTCAATCGCATATTGAACAGCGCAGCCAGGCTCAACGTCATGCTGGCAGTCATTGAATTGGCATTGACGGGCATATTGCTCAACATCAAAAAATGTTGCCGCAATGCCGTTTTTACAATCGGTCAGTTGAATTTCTCTTATGCCTGGCGTATCTAAAACCAAGCCGCCGGTGTTTAACGTAATCAGTGAGCGCTGTGTTGTGGTATGACGGCCTTTTTGGTCGCTATTTCTTATATCAGCTGTGCGTTGTCTGTTTTCACCCAGCAATGTATTAATCAACGTTGATTTACCAACGCCTGATGAGCCTAACATCGCGATTGTATTACCTTGCTTTAGCCAAGAGGATAAGACAGTCCTATTGTTGGTATCTAAAGAATTGATAGGCTCAACGATTAGATTCGAATCAAGCGCTTGGACGGCTGCAACAAATGTTTCAGGTGCATAAGCTAAATCACGTTTACTTAAAAGAACCACGGGTTCTGCGCCTGACTCATTGGCTAATGCAAGAAACCGTTCAATGCGATTCAGACTAAAATCATCATTCATCGACGACACAATAAAGGCTGTATCAATATTAGCTGCGATGAGTTGTTTTGTATGCTTGTGTCCGGCAGCTTTTCTTGAAAAGCACGTTTTTCGCTCCAGAAGGCGCAAAAACTGTTTGTTATTATTTAATAACACCCAGTCACCGACCACCATTTCAGGCATAGCAGGCAACAAGCCAATATTAAACGATTCAGACGCTGTAGTAACAGTTATTTCAGTTTTGTATAGCTCAACAATACGTGCAGGTATGCCGTTATCCCATTCTTCCAATGAGAGCTGTTGCTGAAAAAATGACTGCCATCCTAAAACAGTTAACGCAGTATAATCTGACATTACAAAGGCCTTATCTATACGAAAAATAAAATTAGATTAATTTAATATTAACCTTTCGTCCTTTTAATTTCCCGTTTTTAATAAAGTGATAGGCTTTGTTTAGCTGATTACGTTGAATCGCAACATAAGAGTGAAGCGCTGAAATATCAATTTTACCAATGTCATCGGCATTTAAGCCTGCATCTTGTGTTAATGCACCTAAGATGTCGCCAGGACGAATCTTGTCTTTTCGTCCTGCAGTTAAAGACAAGGTCACCATATCTGGCTTATTAATGGTTGTTTGTGTTCTATTTAATTCAGTCGTATCAGCCCAAGGGATTGTTACGGTTGAATTATTTTCAATAGCGCATAATCGCTCGGCGTCCGCAGGGATTGTTAAGGTTAAAGCGAGCCCTTTATGGCCTGCACGTCCTGTTCTTCCAATACGATGTAGATGAATATCATATTCAAATGCGAGGTCATAATTAATCACGGCAGGGAGTTCTTTTATATCTAACCCGCGTGCGGCCACATCGGTTGCCACCAAAATAGAGCAGCTGCGATTAGCAAAGCGAATCATGGCGAGATCGCGTGCTGCTTGCTCCATGTCGCCATTCAGTGCAATGGCGCTAAAGCCTTCTTTGGTTAAGCGAGTTGATAGGTGCATGGTTTGATCTTTCGTATTACAAAAAATCAATGTTGATGTGGGTTGATGATGGTACAAAAGTGATTTTAATAACGGCAGTTTATCTGTTTGCTCGGATACTTCATAAAATTGCTGTGTAATATCTAACGTATTTTGAGTTTTTTGAGTTGCTACACGTGTTGGATTATACATAAAATCACAAGCAATCTGTTCAATTTGTTCGGGATATGTTGCTGAAAACAATAATGTTTGTCGTTTTGATGGACAGAAAGAAATCACTCTTTTTATGGCCTCTTCAAAGCCCATATCTAACATTCTATCGGCTTCATCTAAAACCAAAGTATTGAGGTTGTCTAATGCGAGAGACTCGAGATCCAAATGTTTTTGAACGCGACCTGGTGTGCCTACAATAATATGGGTGCCGTGCTTGAGTGAATCAAGTTGGGGCCTCATTGGGATACCACCCGAAAGATTAAGCACTTTAACATTGGGTAAAAGACGTGCGAGACGTCGTAAGACTTGGCTCACTTGTTCAGCTAACTCACGCGTTGGGCATAATATCAGTGCTTGAACTGCGTGCTGTGCTGTATTTAAACTATTCAGTACAGTTAAGCCAAATGCTGCGGTTTTACCACTACCCGTTTCGGCTTGTGCAATCACATCAGAGTGACCAAGCATAAGCGGTAACGCTTTTGCTTGTATTGGGGTCATCTGATTAAAATTCAAAGACACGAGATTGGTTAATAATTCATCTCGTAATACCGATGATAAAGAAGAAAATAAGAGCGCGTCAGTATTATTCACAGGACCACATTAATTAGGATGATTAGAAGCAGCGGGCATAGTAGCAGCTTATGGTTTTAATTTAAATCAATTAATTTAAATTATAGGCGAAACCCTAAGATGCTTCGTGTTTATTTCTTCTTCTTGGATTTTTCTTATTGGATTTTACTTTTTTCGCTTGTGTCTCTTTCTTCTTTCGATAAATAATAGCGATGCTACCAATGAGTTGAATAAACTCAGCTTTTAGTGCATCACATAAAGCCATCGTAATGGCATTTCGGCCGGCCTTATCTTCAGCGTTCACTTTTACTTTAATTAATTCATGTGTATTTAAAGCATTATCTGTTTCCCTTATCACTGGGTTTGTTACCCCTTGGGAGCCAACTATAATAACGGGCTTTAAGTGATGGGCCTGTGCTTTAAATTCATTCTTAGTAGATGTGTCCATAATATTTCCAGAAGTATTATATTAAAGCCGTGTTTAAAGCAGCTTTTGAAAAAAAATCTGAGCAATTATTGCACGTTTTAATGTAAAGATACAGTGATTTTCAAAGCTATTTTCAGTTTCCTCACTTAGAAATTCTTAATAAGGACACTATGTTTATTGATTAATCGTTAAGTTTGGGTATCATCGTGTCAATATTTTTTGTTACATCTTTGTTTATAGGATTTTTAAGTGTGATTTTAAGTAAAGAACTTACCAATAATATCGATATGCTACATAAGGCGTTGCTAAAATATAAAGCTAGCCCTACCCTAGAAGCAAAAGCGTCATTTACGAAGGCTTTAGAATCTCTTGATAAGATGATGTCTGAGGAAATCTTGAGTTCCACTCAATATAAGCATGAGTGGAAAGAGTTCGCTTTAATATTGACTAATTTAGAAAGTGCTTGTAATCCAGATGAGAAAGTTGCTTTTTGTAAATTGGAGGAGATCTTTAGGTTTCTTCGGCAGAATGGCCTGCTTGGAATAATAGAAACAATAGAATTCTATGCTTCCTTTTTAAGCAGCACGTTACCTGAACGACAAGCCTCTACAGCTTTAGGCCTAGCAAGTAGCCGCCGTAGTCCTGAAAGTGTAGAGGCTTTTGGTGCGGCTGAAGCACAAGCATGTGTAAAGGTTCCAGAGAATAGAGCGGCTGTAAAACGAAATTATGGTCGGCTTGAAACACAAGTGGCATCAAGCAGCAGTTTTTTTAATTCAGCAAAAGCTGATGAGCACGAAGAAGATAATCGTGGGCATTTATTCCATGAAGGACTATCTTTTTAGGGGGAATCTCAGCCAATAAAAAAACACTTTGCTTTTTAACAACTCCCTAAGGTTTAAGTAGTAAATTAAAGGACATTTTTTTGTGCTTTAATTTTTAGAGGTTTTGTAATGAGGATAGGAGTTACGCATTGGCCGAGATCTAACACTCTGAACGACAAAAAAAGATCTAAATTAAATCAAATTAATTTAAAATTAACTTCAGCAAGAAGGCTTTCATCTTAATATAAAAAATATTCCCCCTGATTTATTAAGAAAAATATTTCTGTAAGCAGTCAGAATTAGCGCCACTAACGTTTTTCCTAACTAATCCAATCAGAATGACCATATTAAATTCAAGAGTGGCGTTTAATTCTTACCTGCCTCTGTCAATGCGTAACTTCTATGAAAATTAGTGAAGTGGTTTGTGATTTTGTAGATGTAGCACATCAGTCGATGGAATCATATAAGACGCCACGCTCAGAGAGACTCTCGCCATTGACTGCGCCCGATGTAAGCCTAAGTATATTCGTTGTGATAATGGACCTGAGTACGTCAGTCAGCTACTTTATGAATTGTTCGTTTTATGATCTAGTAAACAAAGCCTCAGTCAACCATGGTATGTATCTAGTCGGCCCATACTTGACTTTAATTGGTCTCTGTGGTAATATTTTGCTCTCGTTTTTTTTGAGCCTGATTTGGCTTAAGCAATTTTAAGAGTTTATTCATGAAAAAAAGTCCAAGTGCTCGTAATATAAGCAGTAATGATTTAGATGGTCTAGGCAGTTGTACTCCCTTATTTCAACCGGCTAAAAATCCTAAAACAGGAACTGAAATGAGCTCACCGACTTCTACAGGACTGAGTTTATCGTGTCTGGGATCAGCAACACGACTGTCAAAAAAGAAAAGAAAGGCAGGACAAAATGCAGACAAAAAGGCAGCAAAGTCAGCAGCAAGAGAGGAAGCATCAGCCGCGGCAGAACCGGTTATAGCGCAGCCAGCAGCAGAGGGGCTAGTTGTAACACACCCACAAAGAATTGCTATTATCCAGCTTGCTGCCCGCTTATATGAAGAGCCTTATAAAGTCAGCCAATTTTTGCTTGAAAAAGGTATTATTGGTTGCCAAGTTAAGCGTTATAGACCTCAGGTATTTGAACGAAATATTCCGATCTTACTCATTAAAGTTAAAGCGGAACTCGATCGCTTTGACACAGGAAGTATAACCCAAGATGCAATAGCGGAGGCTTTTAGACAGACTATGGTAGATAGTAGAGATGACCGTGACGCTCAAGAACCAACGCGATTACTGGCGGTTTTTGTCAAAAAATTGGATGTATTAATTGACCAAGAAAGTCGTAGAATGCTAACAGAAGATCATGAAGAAGCCCAGGTCGTTGCTAGGGCGTTTCCCTAAAGTTGGCTTTGTTTCCTAGCTCATACATAAGCGCTCAATAGGATTGAGGGTTGATGCTTTACAAATGGCCTTATGGCGTCGTAAACCAGATCGAGGAAGTCAGTACTGCTCTCATGTTTACCTGAAGCTTTTGGTCACTCACCGTGTAGTATGTAGCATGAGTAAGCGCGGCGACTGCTTTGACAATGCTGCCATGGAAAGCTGGAACCATAGTTTCAAAGTTGAGGCAATTCATGGGGAGACATTAGCAGCGAGGGCTTTTACAAAAAATGTCGTGCTTGAATACATTGGAATATACTACAATCGAAAACGACTTCACTCGACGATTGGTTATGAAAGCCCAGAGACGTTTGAAGTTAAAATGGTCGCTTGGTGAGGTGTCCGTTTTTTCGGGGCAAGATCACTCACGGCACTCGGGTTCGTAACGACGAAATTCTTATGTCCTTTTATTTGTTATAAGATAACCTAGAAAGCGCGCAAGGTGAGTTACAAAAGCGAATCAGCTTTCTTTCAGTATTAAAGTCGGTACAATTCAATATTTATATTTATATTTAAGTTTAAGTTTTAAGGGTCTGAATTGATATGACCGATTCGCGTTTTGTGCATTTAAGAGTACACACCGAGTATTCCTTGGTGGATGGTATGGTGCGTATTAAACCACTGATGCAAGCGGTGTCTGAGCGCGGAATGGATGCAGTTGCGGTCACAGATTTTTGTAACTTATTTGCGGCCTTAAAAACATTTCAAGCGGCACTTAATGCGGGCGTTAAACCCATTTTAGGGGCTGATTTACCCTGCCATGATCCAGATAAACCAGCTGATGTCACATCGGTTGTATTATTATGCCAAAACTTAGAAGGCTATCGAAATTTAACGCGGTTGGTTTCCAAAGCCTATTTAGAAGGTCAACATCAGGGTGCGCCACGTATTCACTATGATTGGCTAACGGGTGATGCAACCGACGGCTTAATTGCACTGTCAGGGGCTTGTCGAGGTGAAGTAGGCCAGGCACTGCTGTTAGAGGACGATGTCAAAGCACATGCGATTGCAACCCGCTGGGCAGCCCAATTTCCAGGGCGTTTTTATCTGGAGATACAACGCACCGACCGCCCAGATGAAGCCATGTATAACGAACAGGTGGTAAAGCTTGCCGATGCTTTAAATTTACCCCTGGTTGCAACCAATGATGTGTGCTTTTTAGATCCATTTGAGTTTGATGCACATGAAGCACGGGTGTGCATTCATGAAGGCTATACACTTGCAGATAAAAGACGACCAAAAAAACATAGTAATAAACAGTCGTTTCGATCTGCGGATGCCATGTGTACTCTATTCGCAGATTTACCACAAGCCATAGAAAACACAGTTGAAATTAGCAAGCGCTGTACCGTTGATTTGCCTTTGGGAGAAGTGTACCTACCCAGTTTTCCTATGCCAGATGGTTTTTCTGAAAAAACGTATTTAACGCATTTGGCAGAAGAAGGCCTTGTCCAGCGGATGAAAAAGGCTCATTTGTCTGAGGTGGATGAAGCACATCAAGAGCGCCTTAAAATAGAATTATCCGTGATTCATCAAATGGGATTCTCGGGTTATTTTTTAATTGTTTCTGACTTTATTCAATGGGCAAAAAAAGAAGGCATTCCTGTTGGGCCTGGACGGGGGTCGGGTGCGGGCTCTTTGGTTGCGTATGTTTTACAAATTACAGATTTAGATCCATTGCAATATGATTTGCTGTTTGAGCGATTCTTGAATCCTGAGCGGGTTTCCATGCCTGATTTTGATATCGATTTTTGTATGGATGGTCGCGATCGGGTGATTGATTATGTCGCAACGCGTTATGGACGAGATAGCGTATCGCAGATTATTACATTCGGTACAATGGCCGCAAAAGCGGTGATACGGGATGTAGGGCGTGTATTAGGCCATCCCTATGGTTTTGTTGATAAGCTTGCAAAATTAATCCCGTTTGAAATTGGAATAACGCTTAAAAAAGCCATGGAGCAAGAGGCTGAACTGGAACGGCGATATGCTGAAGAAGAAGAAGTTAAAAATTTAATTAATCTGGCTTTGTCGCTTGAAGGGATTACGCGAAATGCAGGAAAGCATGCCGGAGGCGTGGTTATTGCGCCTTCAGCACTCACTGATTTTACAGCGGTGTATTGTGAGCAAGGCTCAACGCAGCAGGTGAGTCAGTTAGATAAAGACGATGTTGAAGCAGCAGGCCTGGTGAAGTTTGACTTTTTGGGCCTGAAAACACTCACCATTATTGATTGTGCATTAAAAACAGTAAACGCTGTACGTGCAAAAGATCAATTGGATGCTATTCGAATTGAAGATATTCCGCTAGATGATGCGGAAACCTTGGCTTTATTAAATGCGTGTCAAACGACGTCTGTTTTTCAGCTTGAGTCACGCGGCATGAAAGATTTGGTGCATCGCTTACAGCCCGATTCGTTTGAAGATATTATTGCTTTGGTTGCGCTGTATAGACCCGGTCCATTACAGTCTGGCATGGTCGATGATTTTGTAGAGCGAAAGCATGGACGTGCGCCCATTGTTTATTTGCATCCAGATTTAGAGCCTATTTTACAGCCAACCTACGGGGTTATTTTATACCAAGAGCAGGTGATGCAAATTGCTCAGGTTCTGGCAAATTATACTTTAGGTGCAGCTGATTTACTCCGCCGTGCCATGGGTAAGAAAAAACCAGAAGAAATGGCGAAGCAGCGTGTTATTTTTACCAAAGGCGCAACTGATCGGGGCATTGATAAAAAAATCAGTACAGCCACGTTTGATTTAATGGAAAAATTTGCGGGATATGGGTTTAATAAATCCCATTCGGCAGCATATGCCCTGGTCGCTTATCAAACGGCTTGGCTTAAAGCGCATTATCCAGCAGCGTTTATGGCATCCGTTATTTCAGCGGATATGGATACGACTGATAAAGTTGATTTGCTGGTTCGTGAATGTAAAAACATGACACTCGAAGTTCATGCGCCATCTGTGCAACAGGGGCAGTATGAATTTACGGTATCCGAAGATAATGCGTTGATTTATGGTTTAGGTGCAATAAAAGGCGTTGGTGAAGGGGCAATTCAGTCTATTATAGATGCGCGTATATCAAATGGTATATCAAAAGATTTGTTTGATTTTTGCTGCCAGGTGGATTTGAGACGTGTTAATCGCCGGGTTTTGGATGCTTTAATTAAAAGTGGATGCTTTGATGCTTGGAGGGTTGAGCGTTCAGTGCTGCATGCTTCTCTGGAGCAAGCCATGCAGCAAGGAATGGCATTTCATGTGAGTCAGGACAGTGGGCAAAGCAATTTATTTGATTTGTTTGATGAAGAAGATAAACCCGCACCTTATGTTGATGTGCGTGCGTGGACTTCAAAACAGCGCTTGAAGGGTGAGAAAGAAACACTTGGTTTTTATTGGAGTGGGCATCCTGCACTGATTTATCAGAAAGAACTAGGTGCGCTCGTTCAGCCTATTGCTGGCTTAAATGCAAGCCTTGTACAAAAAGTCCGAATTTGCGCTTTGGTGCGTGGTTTGCGGCGCATTATGACCAAGCGAGGCAAGCAGCTTTTAATTCTGACATTAGAAGATGGCAGTGAGGTGATTGATGCAGTTGCTTTTTCTGAAGTGGTTGATGCAGCAGAGACGCCTCCGGCAGTAGGTGAAATTATTGTTCTGGATGCTGAGGTGGGTGAAGATAAGTTTACAGGTGGCGTTAGATTAACCGTCATGGCCTTGTCAACAATGTCGGAAGCACGCGCACGATTTTCAAAATATCTTTTGCTTAATTTAACTCCGGATGATTTAGAGCAGTTTGAGCCTTTACGTGCTTTGTTAACACAATATCCTGGGCGGTGCGCTGTTCAAGTGAAGTATAAAAATGGTCCGATAGAACAAATTCATCCACTGCCATCAACCTTTGCTGTACTTCCAGAAGATAATTTACTGGATGCGTTAACCGCATTATTAAAGCCAGAAGATGTGCGTGTGTGTTATTAGGGGGTGTTGCATCTAACTAAGGATAGTCATGATGAGCAAAGAGAAATGTCTAGACTGTGATATTGCGATTATTGGTGGGGGAGCGGGTGGTTTGAGTTTGGCTGCAGGCGCGGCTCAACTCGGTGCCAAGGTGATTTTGGTTGAGTCAGGAAAAATGGGGGGCGACTGCTTAAATTATGGCTGTGTGCCGTCTAAAGCATTGCTTGAAGCCGCTCAGTCACCGGGCATTGACTTTTCAGATGCCATGCAGCGAGTTTCGACAGCAATCACAGCACTGGCTGAGCATGATTCGGTTGAGCGTTTTGAGCGTTTAGGTGTGCAGGTAATACAAGCTCCAGGTCGATTTGTTAATCAAAAAACACTGATGGTCGGTGACTATACAATTCAAGCCAAACGCTTTGTGGTTGCTACGGGTTCGTCGCCGTTTGTGCCGCCCATCCCAGGTTTAGAGGCTGTCTCGTACGAAACCAATGAAACAATTTTTAATTTAAAACAACTGCCCAAGCATTTAATTATTATTGGGGGTGGGCCTATTGGGTGTGAGCTGGCAGAAGCATTTACTATGCTGGGTTCAAAAGTGACTATTTTGGAAGGCTTTAAATTACTATCTAAAGATGATGCGGATGCAGTTGATATCTTGCGGACGCATCTATCTGAAATAGGCGTGGATATGTATGAAGGAATTCAAGTTAAAGCAGTAAAATATGAGTCTAATCATAATCTAGTGGTTCAGATTGAGCAAGAAGGAAAAATATCAAGTATAGAGGGCACGAACCTATTGGTTTCAACCGGACGTCGAGCACATGTTGCTGGCTTAGGATTAGATGAAGCCGGTGTTATATTCTCTGAAAAAGGCATTCAGGTAGACAAGCGATTAAGGTGCAGCAATAAAAAAATATATGCCATGGGAGATGTGGTAGGACTGTTTCAATTTACGCATGTTGCTAATTACCATGCAGGCATTGTGTTACGTAATCTTTTATTTAAACTACCCGCCAAAGTGAACTATGATGCCGTGCCTTGGGTGACTTACACCAGTATTCAGATTGCACATGTGGGCTTATTGTTAGAAGAGGCAGAAAAAAAACCGAATTTAGTTGTGACAGAAGCTTATTTTTCAGATAACGATAAAGCAGTTATTACGAGGAAAATAGAGGGGAAAATCAAAGTAATTACGCGTAAAAACGGGTGTATCTTAGGTGTCACGATTACAGGACGAGACGCAGGTGAGTTAATTTTACCCTGGGTGATTGCAATTCGTGAAAAGAAGTCTTTGCGAACATTTACTGATACGATAGTGCCTTATCCGACACTCAGTGAAATCAGCAAGCGGGTCGCCGGAGAATTTTATAAGCCCCAGATTTTTTCTAATAAGATGCGCTGCTTGGTTCGCGGGCTGTTGATGCTGAGTTAATTATAATGAATAAGGACTTTCATGAGCGAAGTGAAAAAAAAGTATAAGCTATCGGGTTGGATCGGTGTTTTTTTTGGTGTGTTTGTCGTACTTTGTTTGGTTGTTTTTTTTTGTTTTCGTATGTATTTGTATACACGCTACCATACTATGGCCAATATGACGGTTGAGGTTAAAGCGTTTACACCGGAAGAATATCCGGATAATCCAGCAATGCTCAGTCAGCATTATGGCGAGTATTCACATCCTGACGTGATGATTCAGCGTCATAAAAATAACTTATTTGATTTGGTTTTTTTACCGGGCAATGAAAAAAGTGCCAAAATTGCATTTAAAAATATTGATGTTAATTTGATGACGCCTTCGCTTCCAAGTTGGGTCAAAAACAATAATGCATTAACCCGAATTGCCTTAACCGATAGACAGTGGAACCGTCAGCAGGTGATTTTTAATCGAGATGTTATCAATATTGAAATAACAGGCGGGGATGGTGTTGAAAAAAAACAAGTGTATCAAGCACATCTTGCTAAAAACTGTTTGAATGCAGGATTATGGGAGGTGTTGCTCTACAGCAAAGAAAAACATAAAAAAACTTTATTATACCAGGGATGGTTTACGTTTCCTGTAGGGCATTATAAAACGATGTTCACACAAAATACGGGACTTTCTTATTGGAAGCATGCGGCTTATTTAGAGCATTGGATAACACCTGAATCACTTCAGGTTGATGTTGGCAAGCTTCGAGAAGTGATAGACGTGTATCCGTTGGTGCTAACACACGATACAGATGAAAAAATTGCGGTAGATGGTGAGCAAATTTATAAGAAAAAAAATATTATATCAAAAAAAAAATTAAACCAATTCAAAGATTATATGCAAGAAGATGTCTCTTTTGCGACGTTTTCGCCACCGGGTATTTATCAAAAAAACAAACCTTGGAAGCATGAATACTGGCGTATTAATCATCCTATTTCTGCAGCACTCCATGTGATTCGTTCACCGGCTGAAAAGAAACACGTGCTTCAAGAATTGGTCATTACATACGCGGATGATAAGCCAAATAAAAACAATGATTCTTATTTTTATATGAGTGGATTTGATATCAACCATTTGCCACGCCTGGATGTAAAGCACTATGCAAAAGGACAATTGTTTTTAATGGGCATAGGCACAGCGCCACTGAAGCAATCCTACGTCGATTTATTAAAGCATCCACCTGCGATGAGTCCTGTTTTTTCTGTGTTTTTAAATGAAAAAAATGAGTGGATTAATCATCATGAAGCAGCGATTGATGGCGTGATTTTATTTATTGATAAATATAAATCAAATCGCTTACACATGTATTTGGTTTCGTATGAACGACATGCGGTTGTTTCGCATTACACAATGACGTTACCCGATGCGTTTTTGCGTCGGGCACATGATTCATGAGGATAAATCCTTTTGTTGCTGCATAGCATAGGCTAAGATGAGACTATGGTGGATTATTTACTCGTAATTATGTCTAAACTGGCTCGGTTTTGTGTGTTATTTATGATGTGCTCGTTGCCTATGATGGCCTCTGCGGAAGCAATGGTAGCACCTGCTGAATTGGTTGATACGGGAACGGATGAGAGTGCTACAGGTATAGCTGATGTTAATGTTGCAGCAGAAGTTAATAAAACCAAACAATTTGAAGAGGCGGTTAAGCTTAAAGAAGCAAGAATGGTGCAGCGAGAAGTTGAGGCGGTTCTTGGAAAAGAAGGACGAGGGGGGGGTGGGTTTCGTGATTTTTTCTATCCTAAATATCGTGGTATGCGTTTAAGTTATTGTGCTGTAGATAATAAAACATGCGGACTTGAGTTGGCGTCAAAATATTGCAAATTATTAGGCTATGATACAGCCTCAAAAATGATGATTGATCACAATATTGGATTAACGCGTTATGCCGCCAGTAGCTTGAAGTGTCAAGGGTGGCGTTGTGATGGGTTTAAACTTATTACATGTAAAAACAGTTTAAAAATATCCCCAACCCCTGTTTACTATTATCGCATGAAAGACTTTGCTGTGCCCCGGTTTGAAAATTACCGTGTCGATTGGTGTTATAAAAAAAATAAAGGCTGTGGTAAGCAAGCAGCAAATGCCTTTTGTAGAAAGCAAGGTTACAAGCATGCAAGAGGGTACGAAAAAGAAACAAAAGTCGCCGCAACACGAACTATAGGGAGCGGCTCATTATGTTTTGGGCAGGCATGCAAGGGATTTGATCGCATTACCTGCTATCGTTGATAGCTGATTATTCAGCTTTAGGTGGCTCTTCAGCTTTAGGTGGCTCTTCAGCTTTAGGTGGCTCTTCAGCTTTAGGTGGCTCTTCAGCTTTAGGCGCTGCCTCAGCTTTAGGCGCTGCCTCAACAGATTTTTCTTTTTGACTATGTTTTTCTTTGTACGTTCCTGAAATTTCCACAATGCTTTTTTTCACATCGCCAAAAAGCTTTGTCATCATGCCGGTGACTTCTGTCAAGTCAGGCAGTTTTGATTTGAAATCGCCCATTTTAAGCTCCATTTGCGTGTAGTTCAGTATTCAGTATAGAGCAATGCCATTTATTTTGCTGCTTTATTATTTTTAGAGTATGTTAGACTCATTTATTTTTTTTGAGTGAGTGGTATATGAGCAAAAAGCCTGAGGCATATGGTGAGTTAGGGCAGGTGTCTTTAAGTGATACGCGTTATAATCCTAAGCGTTTATTTTCGATTGCTCGTGAGCCTAACCGCTTGGCTTTAGGGCTTAATGCAAGTTCATTGCCTTTTGTTGGCATCGACGTTTGGAATCACTATGAAGTGTCATGGCTTAATGCGCTAGGTAAACCATGCGTTGCAATGGCACGTATTATTTATGATTGTAGCTCACCTAATCTAATAGAATCTAAGTCTTTGAAGCTTTATTTCAACTCATTGAATCAAAGCTGTTTTGAATCAGCTCAAATGCTGACACAGCAAATTAAGAAAGACTTGAGCGCATGTCTTGAAACCGATGTACTGGTTCAATTATTTTTATCATCAGATTGGAAGGCGCGTATGATTTCGGAGCGTTTTTCAGGCTATTGCGTAGATGATTTAAATATTGCTTGTTCTGTATATGATATTGATTCAAATTTATTGGAATTAGATGCAGGGGGTGAAGTGGTTGAAGAGCAACTCTGTTCGGAGTTGTTGCGCTCTAATTGTCCTGTGACCAACCAGCCTGATTGGGGCAGTGTTCAGGTAAGCTACAAAGGCCCACGTATTTCGCCTGAGAGTTTTTTGAAATATATCGTCTCATTTCGAAATCATCAAGGGTTTCATGAGCAGTGCATAGAGCAAATATTTATTGATCTCTCAAAGCACTGTACACCTGAAAAATTAACTGTATATGGACGATATACGCGTCGGGGCGGGTTGGATATTAATCCGTATCGTTCAACCGAAGCATTTGACTGGCATGATGATAGATTTGAAGTGGACTTAATGCGGCAATAGCAGTTATAGCGCGAATAACTTTTATTTTTCTGACTAAATACAAGGTTAATATATGCGCACATAGGCTTTTATTGCTATGCTAATGGTTGGAAGTAGTTAAAAGCCAGTATTTATTGATTTTAAAGGAGGTATATTATGCCTGCAGAGTATAAAGTAATTGATACGCCTGAATTAGTTGCCAAAGTAAATGATTATATTGCACAAGTCCGAGCCAGCACGATCAATATGGGACAACGCTTAGTAAGAACGATAGAGACTCAAGGCCTTAATATAAGCACTATAACAGCAGAACAATTTTTAGATTGTATTTTAAAAACCAAAGAACCCAGGTTGTTTGCTGAGGTGGCTAGCCATGTCTTAACGGCTGATCCAACAAAGCCTAATTGGAATAAACCAGAGCTAGATATATTGGGTGATATTGTTATAGCAACAGATGATGTTAAATTTTATGATAATGGGCATTGGACTGATCCAACTACCCATATACCCCCTTTAGATGGCGGTTTACTTTTTGTCGCTGGGGCATTATTAAAGCCAGAACACTCTCCTGACCGTGATGATATTGTTTTAAACAGCAAAAGCCCTGGAATGCCCAATACGATAGATAGAGATAAGTTAAAAGCGCTTTATGCAAGAAGATTATTACCTGCTTTTATACATGCTAACGAAGACGCAGGTAATAAAGGGGTTAAAGGGTTTATTAATGTCCCAGGGCTTGGTTGTGGCGAGTTTGCCGGTGATGTTAAAGATGCGGTTTGTGCCGTTTATCCAGATATTGTCAATGAAATAATACAAGAGAATATAGATCAATTTCCCAATATAGGTGCTTTTTATATTGCGAGCCCCGGGGCCGAATCGAGAAAAAATATAACAGGCAAGGTAGATGTGCTGTTTGGTAGCCCATTCTCTGCGCGACAGCAACTTGATGCGCCAGATAGACATGGTAAAAAATATGTTGGGCATAAGCCATATAAAGTTGTAGCAGCTGACCATGCTTCTTGGCCTTGTAATGATTGGTATGTCGCTAGTCGCCTGACAGATGAGGGCGTTATTGGCGCAGCAACATCTGCAATGCAAGCAATGACTGGTTTTGGCAGCGATTATTCTACTACTCGTAAGGGATTTATCCCGCCATCTGAGTATGCAAACTGGGAAGATGTTGTAAAAAGCAATAAACTGACTTTAGACTACAACGCTTCTACCATTGCAATGGTTCATGTTGACACACATCAAGCAGGGGCTGCAGCTGCTGATCAAACGCCAGTTTATCAAGCAACTGGAGCGGCGGCTGTCTCTACGGTGGGGGCAATACCATATGTGGGTTTTACATTGATGAGAGATGGTAATTATTTTCTAGCAACATCAAATGTTGAGGATGCAACTCAAATAGCTAAAAAACTGGCTGATATAAACATT
>JAHZKG010000047.1 GCA_022600515.1 Gammaproteobacteria bacterium | reverse complement strand
GTTGCAGTTGCATATTTGTTTTGGCAGATCAGGTAATCAGTGTAAATATCAAGCATGTCCATGCTTTGTTCCTCCCTACAAGCAGGAGGTGAATTTTAATGAATTTTAGTTATGACGCAAGGGCCGGTGCGTAAGGTGAGTTACTAGGGACCTCAACAAGATAATTACACCGTAGCCCTGAACTCGCCTCATTCCCATAGAACTCTAGTGTGCCAACCAAAGACTGAGTATCTGCTGGTGGTTGGATTGCTGGTTCGCCTCGATTCCTGTTGCTTTGTCCTGAACCTCCTCCCGCTGCAGCCCCGCATGCCAAGCCAAGTGCCATGTCAACGAGTGGGTTGGGTGAAATCTGCCATCCATAGAAAATATTATAAAAAA
Organism: Gammaproteobacteria bacterium; assembly: GCA_022600515.1. GTDB lineage: Bacteria > Pseudomonadota > Gammaproteobacteria > Legionellales > Legionellaceae > JAALKW01. The sequence continues at coordinate 40,406 of JAHZKG010000047.1, read as the reverse complement.
AAGATGCAACATTATCGGCTTTATCCAAGGTCTTTAAAGTCTCTTTTTCTTTTTCTTATTGGCTTTTTTTGTCTTTTGGATTAACAGGCATAATGTTTACCTCTTAGTTAGTGGGATTCAGCTACCCTTATTCCGTGAAAAAAAGTCTTATCACATAGGCTTCATTTCGGGCCGCATGCTTGTTGTTGTGCTTTTTCTAGTTCCTCTCTGACCGCATCCAACGATAGCTTATTACCCTCATTTTTGTGTAATTGACCATCACCCGTAGAGTAAGCAAGTACGTTGCCTGTTGCACCATCAATCACAATAAACCGCTTCTCTTCTTTTGCCATCGCTCCGAAAAAATCCATGGCCGTTTTTTCATCAGGGAAAGAGAATCGAGTGCTGCCACCTTCATTTTGTTCCGGTGGTTTATACCACGTTTCATCTTTAAATTTTGCCGTGTACATTTCCACGATATAATCTGCGCTTTCTTTGTCGGCCTCAACATATCCCTCAAAGACCTCCTCAGATGCTGAAGGGGGCATTGCTTCAAGTGTTTCCCTCTCTTGCTGCTCCCGTTTTTGTTGTTCTAACTCAAATTTTTTTTGATTAGCCTGTGCAATTTCTTTTGGTTTTAATTCTGATTTTTTATCACTCATACAATCGCCCCGCAAAAATCAATTAGGTTAACTTTTAGTCTAGTCTTTTTGGAATCAAAGTCAAACTTTAGTCAGTTCATCAGACTGGGATCGGAGGAGGCTGCTAGGCGAGTAGATATTGTTACGTGAATAGTATTTTTCGCTAAAAAGCTTTACCCCCTTGCCTACGTACCCCGCTTCATGCGGGGTATCCTGTTAAGCACTACACAAAATATGGATTCCGCGTATAAAACGCGGCACGTAGTCGGTATAAGAAAAAATCAGTGAAATGATGTACTAATCTAAAAGCCCTAAATCCTTCACGGCTTGGCGTTCGGCACGAAGCTCTGCCAAGGTTTCATCAAATTTTCCTTGGCTATATGCGTTTAATTCTAAATCAGATATTACGCGAATACCTTCTTCAGAAGACATACGTGTGCCACCCGCAGTCACCTGAATCACCCGCTCAATTAAGCGTGATTCCCGGCGGCATGGGAAAGAAAACATAAGCCCTTCATCAACACCGTAATCACCTTTTGAAGAAAGCGCCATTGAAAACGTTTCGCCTTTAGGTGTATCGGTAATTAAATGCTGAACACCAACAATAATTGCATTGGCTGCTGATGCTGCAGAAGAAGCACCACGCTCTTTTAAAACCGCAGCACCTCGTTGCTGAACTGTAGGTAAAAACGTTTCTTTCAACCACACTTCATCTGCAATAAACGAGCTCACGGGCAAGCCATCGATTTTAGCGCTATAAAAATCAGGATACTGTGTGCCCGAGTGATTACCCCAAACTGTCATTTGGCTTACTTCTGTAATATCCACATCTGCTTTTTTTGCGAGTAGATTACGTGCACGAAGCTCATCTAACGTCATCATCGCGAAAAATCTATCATCAGGCACATCTTTGGCATGATGCTTTGCAATTAATGCATTGGTATTACACGGATTACCCACCACAAAAACACGTACATCGCTATTCGCATAGTCATTGATGGCGCGGCCCTGCTCAACAAAAATTGCCCCATTAACTTTTAATAAATCACCACGCTCCATGCCTTGTTTTCTAGGAACAGAGCCCACCAAGAACGCCCAGTGAACACCGGTCATTGCTTCTTGCAAACTTGAGGTACATAGGACATGCTTTAAACGTGGAAAAGCACAATCTTCAAGCTCCATTGCAACCCCTTTGAGAGCAGATAAAGCTTGCGGTAATTCTAATAAATGCAATTCAACATCGGTATCATCACCAAATAACTGACCTGATGCGATTCTAAACAATAAAGCATAGCCAATTTGCCCTGCGGCCCCTGTAATTGCAACTCGAACGCGTTTATTCATTTAATTTATCTCCCGTCTCACGATATAATGCATTGTTTCAACATTAAAAAAAATAATTGCCTTATGTTACCACTATCACTTTATATTCACACCCCTTGGTGCATTCAGAAATGTCCGTATTGCGATTTCAACTCGCATAAAAGTCCACAAAAGCTGCCTGAAATGCACTATGTTCATGCATTGCTTGCAGACCTAGATGACGACCTGCAGACTTTTCCTGCCCGCCCTATTCATTCTATTTTTATAGGCGGTGGCACACCAAGTCTTTTGTCAGAGCATGCTTATGCCGTATTATTTGAAGGCTTACGCAAACGCCTTATATTTACACCCCATATTGAAATAACCCTTGAAGCAAACCCCGGTAGTGTTGAACAAACACGATTTAAGGCGTATCGCGCACTTGGAATCAATCGACTATCTATTGGTATACAAAGCTTTAATAAAGCGCATCTAAAAGCCTTAGGACGCATTCATGATGACGAAGAGGCCCATCGCGCGATTCTATCTGCGCGTGAAGCAGGCTTTGATAACATCAATTTAGACCTGATGCACGGCCTACCAGAACAATCAGTAAGTGAAGGCATGCAAGATTTAAAAACCGCGCTTGCTTATACCCCCGAACATTTGTCTTGGTATCAGCTGACTTTGGAGCCTAATACTGTTTTTTATAAAAAACCACCCAAACTCCCAAGTGAAGAAATTACTGCTGATTTAGAGCAAGCAGGACTTGATTACCTCAAAGCGAATCAATACGAACGATACGAAATATCTGCCTTTTCAAAGCATCAGAAACAAGCACAACATAATCTTAATTATTGGCACTTTGGTGACTACTATGGCATAGGCGCAGGTGCACATGGCAAATTAACGTCGCCTGATTTTAAGTCGATTGTTCGTACACGAAAGCAACGTCAGCCTAAAGATTATTTAAATGCCGACAAATCCTATCTCGTCGAAAACAAGCAGATAAACTCAGCACATTTATTATTTGAATTTATGCTTAATACAACACGCCTTCAGCATGCAATACCGTATGCATTATTTACGAAACAAACAGGGCTTGATATTAAGCAGCTTATACCACTACTTAAAACAGCAGAAGAAAAAGGTTTTATAACCTGCACACAAACGCATTGGAAAGTAACGGCCTTTGGGCGCCGGTTTACCAACGATTTACAGCACTTATTCTTGCTATAACACCAAACAACCTGCCATACTCTGCTTTGGGTATTCAACGCATCAAACTGGAGGCACCATGCTCTCACTCTTACTTATTGTATTATGCATTGCCGTAGCCTATGCACTGGGCTCCTTGTGCTCAGCTGTTATTGTATGTCGCATTGCAAAATTACCCGATCCACGTACCCAGGGCTCAAACAACCCTGGCGCAACCAACGTGCTTCGACTCGCAGGTAAACAATATGCAGCTTTGGTTTTAATTGCTGATTGCCTCAAAGGTATCCTGCCTGTTTGGCTTGCCACTATTTTTAATTTAGGGCCTTTTTTAGAAGCCACTGTTGGGCTTGCTGCTGTACTTGGCCATATGTACCCTGTCTTTTTTGACTTTAAAGGCGGTAAAGGGGTTGCAACCAGTTTGGGGGTATTGCTTGGACTGTATCCGTTACTCGGTCTGCTGGCCATATTAACCTGGGTAACCGTGGCCTACTTTAGCCGCTTTTCATCCCTGGCTTCAATCGTAACCATTACTTTAAGCCCATTTTATGCCTTACTCGCATTTCATGAGCCCCAAGCTTTTTTTCCTTTGGCCGCACTCGCACTGACTGTGCTGTATCAGCACAAAGAAAATATTCAGCGCCTGCTCGACGGAAACGAATCAAAACTTGATTTTAATTTTTCTGAAAAAGACAAACCTAAAAAAACAACCAAAACCACTAAAAAAACACAATCTAAATAGCTTCTTGATTCTGTAAAGGCAGGCGTGCATGCACTTCAATTGCGTGGCTCGCGTCACGCGCACCCTGCATCAGATGTAAGTATCCTGCATAAGCCACCATGGCACCATTATCCGTACAATATTCTAATCTGGGAAAATATACAGCGCCACCATCCGCTTGAACGCGTGTGGTGAGTGCTTCTCGTAATGCACGGTTAGCCCCGACCCCACCGGCTACAACCAAACATTTACTTTGGCTTGATGCCAAAGCACGCATGGTTTTAACACACAACGTTTCAACGACAGCGTCTTGAAACGCTTTTGCAATGCATCGTTTATCAACATCGGTTTGTTTGCTTTTTTTCCATGCCAGCATAGTATGCGTTTTTAAACCGCTAAAACTCAAATCAAACCCAGGTCTATCCAACATGGGCCGTGGAAAGGCTGCAATTTCGGGTAAATCACTTAACATTGCCGCTTCATCTGCCAATGCAGCCAATGTTGGGCCGCCAGGATACTCAAAGCCCATTAATTTTGCTGTTTTATCAAATGCTTCACCCACAGCGTCATCTAAAGTTTCACCCAGTAACGTATAATTACCAAGCCCATGGGCTTCGATAAGCTGCGTATGTCCACCAGAAACGAGCAATGCTGTAAACGGAAACTGAAGGGACGGCGCGTCAAGCTGTGCTGCTAAAATATGCGCTTCTAGATGATGTACGGCAAACGAAGGAATACCCAAAGCAAAAGCAAAGCTTTTAGCAAAAGAGGCGCCCACCAACAGCGCCCCCATCAAGCCAGGCCCGGCTGTGTATGCCACAGCAGTGATATCTGTTTTTTTCAGTGCGGCTTCTTTAAGTGCTGCATCAACCAAAGTTACAATATGCTTGACATGGTCACGCGAAGCAAGCTCAGGCACAACCCCACCAAATTGGCGGTGTGTAGCAACCTGAGAGTGTAATGCATGTGCAACAAGCCCCCCAGTTGATGAGTACAAGGCGACCCCTGTTTCATCACAGGATGATTCAATTCCTAAAACAAGCACGACATATCCTATTATCAAAAACTGGCACTAGGAGGCTCAGGCCTATGTTCTAGTGCATCAGCAAGCTTTTGAATTTTCACATTGTTCAGAGATTCGCCAACATCGGCTCCTAACTCTTTATTTATACAAGCAATGACTTCATCCTTACTGGTTAGCGGGTTTGGTTTTGATTCTTTTGCTGCTGAATTAATAGCCCATGTTATTTCATGAGTCTCCGCGTTTTCTTCAGGTTTATACTCGCGCTTCATCATCGACATATACACAAAGCTTTTAATGAACTGATTGAGCAATTCGTGCTCTTTAGGATCCACACCCTCAAGCTTAGGTATAGGCTGCACTGTTAGTGTGCCATTCTCCCCAACCTCTATCAAGCTACTCAGATCTAAAGATGCATCAGATACGCCCAAATTCGACTTAGGCCAGAATCCATGCAACAAGTCTCCCATTTTCTCACCAGCATTATACACAACATCACTGTCTGCCACCCATTTGGCAGCATCAATTGCCATCATGGGGGACGTCAATATAGCACCAATCAAATTAAATAAGTGTCTATCCGCTTGATGTTGTGAGTGAAGGGCATCAGCCAATAGAACAGACCAAGTCACCATCTGCCCCCCGGTACTCAGCAAGGTATCATACCCTTTAACCCCTTCAGAAATCATTCTATGACATTCATCAAAAAATTTATCTACTGCAACCTGTGCTTCTATTGCTCTCTCGTCTGCACCAGCATCACCATTAAGTTTCGCTTGTTCAGCAGCTGCAATCGCCGCCTCCGCTTCTTCACGCTTTCGCTGCAAGCGCTCTTGCCAGTTTTTCTCGTTATCTTTGGCCCGTTGGTCATTTTGTCGACCCGTCTCCATTGCTTTTTTTGCCTCACGCGTGTTTTTTATTGCTTGAGTCTTATCTCTTGGTATTTCTCTGTTATTCTCACCCATAAATCACTCCGACAAAAGATTAAAATAAAAGCCATTTGATTTATTATAACACAAAATAGAGGGCATGGCATCCCAGTCACTTAATATATATTGCTGATAACATATGTCATCAACAGGATACTCTGTGACACCTGGTTTGTGCGTGTGTCCATGAATAACCACCTGTACATCACATTGTTTTAAATGCGCTATAAGTGCTGCTGGTACAACATCCATTACTTCAGGTTTTTTTCGTGTATTTTTTTCACTCTTTGAACGAACACCCATTACAATCTGTATACGCAATTTTTTAGGTAGCATTTTAAACACAGCAGTAAAATATCGGTTCCGGGTTATCCGTCGAAACCACTGGTGCGCTCTATCGTCTGTGCAATATCTATCACCATGCACCAAAAGAACTTCTTGTTTGCCTAAGGTAATACGTGCTGGCTCCTCTAGTAATGTAAGCTGTGCGCGCTTACAAAAATCATGGCCCAGTAAAAAATCACGGTTGCCTCGCATAAAATAAACGTGCATGCCTTGTTTGTTTAATAAAGCAAGACGAGCAGCAATCCCATCACTCCAGGCATCTGACGTATCATCTCCAGCCCAAGCATGAAAAAAATCACCCAGAATATACAAAACACGTGTTCGTTTTTCAACCCAATTTAAAAAAATATCGAAACGCTTTAAAATATCAGGCATGTTCGGATGTAAATGCAAATCCGAAATAAAAACCGCATCCATCATAATAATTCAACAGTAATCTGTTCGTTTTTTAATAACACTTGGCAAGGCACAGCACATGCTTTCATGCTTTCAGGCAAGCGATAAACACCCGCAATAGAAACCAACTCAGGATCAAATGCTTGACAGAAAATACGAGCGGACTGATTGCCGGATATGCCAGCAAGCACACGTCCTCTTAACGTACCGTAGACATGAATATTGCCTTCAGCTAATAATTCAGCGCCGTCCCCTATTGATGCCGTGACAATCAAATCCCCCGCACTCACGACCTGTTGCCCAGAACGAACGGGTGTGGTTAATAATTTAGTGTGTACAATCGGGGAAACCGCCGCTTCTTTTTTTGTATTAGATTCAGCTGAATTGCTTGCAACCGGCTTATCATGTGTTGACGATGAACGTAGCGTTGCAAGCCCAATGGCCGCCGCGCGCTCATGGAAAAGTGCACTTCCACCTTGAACACCAATAGGAAATAAACCGTGTTTACGTATAATTGTACATAAAACAGATAAATCAAGTGCTGCCTCAGGCACGGCCGTACAATCCAAGACAATAGGCGCCTGGTCAAAAAGCCGAGGCGCTTTTGCCACCAATGCTTCAAGCTGTTCGGTAAATCCTTTGATATCAGCTTCGCACACTTGTAGCACCGTTAGGGTATATAAACGCCCTTTTAACTTAAATGCTTGTAATTTCAACATATTATCTGTCATGCCACTGATACCCATCACCGTTTTTTTTGTTTATACTACCACGCACCTATTATCAACAAAAGGTCAACAACGTGGATAAATTGTGGTTGAAACAATACCCTGATGGTGTTCCGCACAACATCGAGACCAATACCTATTCCTCGCTCACAGCCCTCTTTGATGAAGTATGCCATCAACATCGAGCGCGCACGGCATACATTAACTTTGGGTACAAGCTGACTTATTCTAAACTCGAGGCATTAAGTCGCGATTTTTCAGCCTACCTGCAAAGCTTAAATCTTACCCAGGGTGCGCGTGTTGCTATTATGCTCCCTAATGTATTGCAGTACCCCATTGCACTGTTTGCGATTTTACGTGCAGGCTATGTTGTGGTTAATACCAATCCACTCTATACCGCGGATGAAATAAGCCATCAAATCAACGACTCACGTGCTGAAGTTATTATTGTGCTCGCAAACTTCGCTAAAACAGTTGAACAAGCCTTGCCGAACATGCCGCATTTAAAACATGTGGTGATTACTGAAGTAGGCGATGTTTTGTCCCCGGTGAAACGTATCACGATTAATGCTGTGTTAAAGCATCTACAAAAACAAGTGCCTCCATATCACATACCCGCTTCAATTTCCTGGCGAAAAGCACTGGCACGGGGCAAAAAAAATGTATTCTCACCGCCAGTATTAAGCCATGAGAATTTAGCTTTTATTCAATATACCGGCGGCACAACCGGCATTTCTAAAGGTGCTATGTTAACGCACGGTAATTTGGTCGCCAATGTGCTGCAAGCCTTTGCTTGGCTTAGCCCTGTTGGCATTAGCTCGGATGATATTATTATTACGGCTTTACCGCTTTATCATATTTTTTCACTCACAGCGAACGGTCTCACGTTTTTTAAAGCGGGTGCGACTAATATTTTAATCACAAATCCACGAGACATCAGAGGCTTTATTAAGACCATTAAAAAATCACAGTTTACAGCCATCACAGGGGTTAACACGTTATTTAATGCCTTAATTAATCACCCTAAATTTACATCTATTGATTTTTCAAAAATACGCCTTGTACTCTCAGGCGGTATGGCCTTACAAAAGAGTGTTGCTGAGGCGTGGTACGCCAAAACAAATTCGCACATTCTTGAGGCATATGGTCTGACAGAAACCAGTCCGGCTGTAACGATTAATCCGTTAACACTTAAAACCTACAATGGCAGCATTGGCCTACCCTTACCATCAACCGACATTGCCATTCGTGACGACAACGGTAAGGATCTTAGCCTCGGTGAATCTGGTGAATTATGTATTAAAGGCCCACAAGTGATGAGCGGCTACTGGCAGCGTTCTGATGAAAGCAGCCTGGTTTTCTGGCCAGATGGCTTTCTTCGCACCGGCGACGTGGCAAAAATTAATAAGAAAGGCTTTGTTTTCTTGGTTGACCGAAAAAAAGATATGATTTTAGTCTCAGGCTTTAATGTTTACCCAAATGAAGTCGAGCAAATCATAAGCCTCATGCCTGGTGTATTAGAGGTCGGCGTGGTTGGCGTTGAAGACAAACGAGGCGGCGAAACCGTTAAAGCATGTATTGTAAAACGCGACCCAACCCTCACTGAAAAACAAGTGATTACACATTGCAGACACCATCTTACCGCCTATAAAGTGCCTAAACTTTTAGCTTTTTACGATGTTCTGCCTAAAACCAATGTAGGAAAAGTGCTCCGTAGGCAATTAAAATAAACGAATAGCACAGCCCCTTGTTCCATCAAGAAAACTCGCCTATAGTGGCGAGTCATTATTATAAGTGAAGGAAAATTACATGAAAAAAATAATCGCGCTTTGCTCAAGCTTACTGCTTAGCTTAACCTCGAGCTTTGCGCTCGCCGTACCTCCAAAAATACTCATCACACACAACCAAACCAACCTAGAATCCAACGCTTTTGTTGCGGCTACTATTCCATCCCAACATCCAACCAAAGCCTATTCTGAAGGCCGCGTTATTTGGGCATCTGTCCGAATGGCTTGTTTTGGACATCTTACCAATGGAAAATGTCCAGCACTTATTAAACTCGCTACCGATACAGACAACCCAATTGAGTTAGGCATAGTAACGATTGATTTAAGCAATGGTGATATTCAACCCAAAACATTACATGCAAACGGCTATAGCATGATAGTGAATGGGCCCGCTGAAACGACGTTATATGAAGGCGAGTAAGCTACACGCAGTCCAACTTAATCAAGCGGTTTCCAAACCGCTTGAAATCCTGCTAATTGCGCATGATTTCTTCCCCAACCATCCACACGAACACTTGATTCTTCATTAAATACTTGGGTTTTATGTACAGGCGAGCTGCCGGCTCCCCAAAGATAAACATAAGCCAAGTCAAAGCCTATGCTTGGACGGGGTTGATAATGTAGGCCTGCAGCAACAGCCCATCTGTCTATATCGGGCAGCCGTCCATCACGTTCAGCATTAACCGTTGGGGTTTGATCAAACCCACCGCCTAGGCGCCATGTCCAACGCTCATTAAAGTCATATAAAGCACCTAAAGCAAACCGCCAAGCATTACGATAATGCTGTTCTGTCAAAATAGTAATCGGCGCTTGCTCGACGGTTTCACCGTTAACTCCTGCGACATTATCAAGTTGTGTGGTTTTAAAAACACTCCAACCGGTATACACCACCGAACCCAGTAAGCTCCAATGTTCTGTCATATCTTGATAGATACTAAGCGTTGTAATATTAGGCAAACGAATGTCATTGCTGCTCAGTGTATCCAGCTGATATACGGCCGTTGTACTGTCCAAGTTTGGATCGGCAAGGCGGCCAGTTAATGTACTCGTGCCTTCAAATCGATGGTTAACCGCTGACTGAAAATTAAACCCAATCCGTGTGCGCTCATCGTTGAAAAAAGCAAGCAACCCGGCATGAAAGCCAACACCAAACGAATCGCCTGTATTTTCGCTGCGTGAATCCAGTGTTGTGGGTGTCACCAGCCCCCCTGAAGACTGTAAATACTGCAATGCTGCGGGTGAACCTGCAATCGCATTGAATGTAACGCGAGCCCATTCCAAATCAAGCCCTACACCGAGTGCTAAATGATCGTTTAGATAGCCCCCAATTTCAGGAGAAACAACCAACGTTAAAAGCTCGGTTAAAGTCCCGGCATAGCGTAATGCTGAATCACCAGCCCAATCAGTGGATAAACCAAAGGGCGACACAATACTCAAACCCAGTACTGCCTTTTCTCCTAAAGGATGCGCAAGATGTAAAGCCGGCACCACAGCATTCCGGGCACCATCTAGCCCACTAAACGATTGGATATAATCAGGCACACCTGTTGTCTGATAGGTACTGGTACCACTTAAGCTGGTATTCGGTAGCACACCCACACCACTGAACACAATGCCATCTTCGGGCATTAAGACCAATCCGGCAGGATTATACCAACCAATCGATGGATCGGGGGCCTGTGCAGCAGAGCCTGCAGCAAATACACCGAGCTCAGACACACTGCCTTCGGTATACAATGAAAAACCACCTGCAAGCGCTGAGTGACTGAATAAAACAGAAAGCAATATGCCATAAAGATTTGGCTTGATATATTTAAATTTAGATATAAGTGGGTTTTGAATCAACATCATTTCATCCCTGTATTGGTCTCGTTTATTGTTTGGACTGAATCGCATCAACAAAGGCCCATCATCATACAAGAAGCACTTATAAAATCAAGCCAAAGAGAAGCACAACAAGAACACCATTGTTGACCTCTAAGATCAATTAAAGTACATTAGGGACTTTTGGTTTCACTGGTCATCGCCCATGTCTAACACGAAACATCCTATTTTTAGTTTCCCAAAAACGTTAGAAAAAAATTTGGCTGCACTTAAATATACAAACGGCATGACACCAACTATTCTTTCGGATTACATTGGTTCAAGCCTCATGTATTTGGCAACGCTTACAACAAACGACGCGCCACCTAAGCAATATTTTGTAACCGATTTCTCAACAAATTCAAGCATCAATAAAACGCATTGCTTTAATTTAATGCGCGAACGAAAAGATACGCTCGCACAAACCCTGACCGCAAGCCTTAAAGAAAACAAAATAAATCAACAACATCAGATTTATTTTGCAGGTAATGCGCAAGATGCACTCTCGCCTAAACTGGTTGAACATCTTATTTCAGAAAACCAAGATAAAAATCATATTTTCTGGGACTATCCTGGTGAAAGCCGTCATATTGGTGTAAATCGATTTTATTTATTTATTAAAGCCGGTTATCAACAAGTTAAAAAAATTCTAGATGGCGATGTACATAATGGGAAACCACCTGTGCCTGCTAAAAACATCACCATTCGTGGCTATTCTATGGGTGGCGGCATTGCAACAGCAGTCGCTCGAAAACTACATGACGAAGGCTACCCTGTTCATTTAAGTATTGATCGCTCCTTTTCAAGCTTAAGTGCTGTGCTCTCCCCATTACTCTATCATTTACTAGAAAAACAATATGATCACTATCTGCCTTTAGGCAGCTCAGTTGTTGCTTTTTCTGTTCTAGGCGTATCACTAGGTAGCGCTTTAGCGGGTATTATTGCCACGCTAGGTACAATCACTGCAAGCCTGATTGCAATGATGGGTTATGGCCTCAATTCACTGATATCTCGCATACCCGGCTCAACACTTATTGTTAAGACATTGAATGCCTTTTTTAATTCACACGCAGAATATCTAAACAGCTGCTTTAATATTGCTGCAACGATAATTGGAACGGCTGTTTCTTCTATTGGATTACTAGCGGGTGCAGTGCTTGGAGCAGCAACAGGCCTTGTTTTATCTCTCCAACTGCTTTTTACAAAAACGCCCTATAATATTTCTCTTGAGCCCGCAACACGTTGCTTACTCAAAACCACCACTGGAGAAATAGACTCGGTTCAAAATATTAAGCATATTTTAAACTTAACGCCTAATAAAAGCAGTAAAATAAGCATATTTAATTCCAGAGAAGATGAAGTGATTCGTGAAGAAGCTGCTTTAGCCACAGGCCTTGATTGCATCAAAAGCACCCGTTACCCCAAATTAAAATCATATCAAAATCTTGATTGCCAATGGGGCACGGGCTCACATTATTCCTGTTTTAACAAGCCGAATACTAGTCCAGAACAAGCGCCTGAACTCAACACATCAAGCGCTCAGTCGACTTGCTCTTAATTTCACCGCATGATATGGTTTCTTAGTTTTTGGAAAGGCCTTTTTCATGCGGCAAGTTATCATCAAATTTGGAGGCACCAGTGTTTCGTCACGAGACACATGGGAGCATATTCAAACCATTGCACAAAATCATATAAACCAGGGCGTACAGCCTATTATTGTTTGCTCAGCACTGTCCCAAGCATCGAATAAGCTTGACCAAATGACACATGCCGCATTACTCGACAAACACCATAACCTGCATGCTGAATTTGCACACGCGTATACCGAGCTTGCCAACGAACTCGCCGTTGATCCCAAACATATTAATGCTGATTTAACACAACTCAAACAATGGCTCACGGGCATTGCATTACTGAATGAAGCCCCCGCCAAAACACGCGCACAAATACTCAGCTTAGGGGAGCTCATGCTCACCCGATTAGGCCATATTTTTTTAGAGCAAAATAATATGAGTTGCGGCTGGTTTGATGCCCGTGAAGCCCTTAAGACAACCCCTGTTATAGGCGGCGATGACGTCAATTATTTAAATGCCTATTGTGCCAACAGAAAAAATCCAAACCTGGCATATCAATTAGCCAATACAGGCAAAACCGCGATTATTACCCAAGGCTTTATTGCATCCAATGAAGCAGGGGAAACCGTGCTACTGGGTCGCGGAGGCTCTGATACATCCGCCACATTACTTGCAGCAAGCCTTGAAGCAGATGCCTGTGAAATTTGGACTGATGTACCAGGCATTTATACAGCAAATCCCCACCAAATGCCGCATGCTCGCCTGCTCAAACAACTTAATTATAACGAGGCCCAAGAAATCGCCTCAATGGGCGCAAAAGTATTACATCCGCCCTGCATTCCACCTGTGCGACACGCTAATATTCCGCTGTTTGTAAAATATACTAAAATGCCAGAACATACGGGCACACGTATTACACAAGACACTGACAATACAGCGCCACCGATTAAATCAATTCAAGTCAAGCATAGTATTACGCTGATATCTATTGATACGCTCACCATGTGGCAACAAGTCGGCTTTTTATCTGATATTTTTATCGTATTTAAACAACATGAATTTTCTGTCGATTTACTCTCGTCATCTGAATTTAACGTCACACTGTCTCTTGATAGCAACGGGCTGCCCCACCCCCGAAAAGCACTTGATGCATTGTTGGTCGACTTAAATCAATTAGGACGCGCAAAAATCATTGAGCCATGTAGCGCTGTCAGCTTAGTGGGTCATCATATTCGAACTGTTTTACCCCAATTAGGCCCAGCCCTTGAAGTATTCGAAGCCAAGCAAATTTACCTCATGTCACTTGCTTCAAACGACCTAAACTTAACGTTTGTTGTCGATGAGTCCCAAGCCAATAAATTATCTCAACAATTACATAGCTTACTCATCGAAAATAACCCACAAAGCTTTTATTATTCTAAAAGCTGGCAAGAACAATTTGGCACCCCCTCCACAAGACAAATGCCGTGGTGGGAAACATCGCGTGATGCACTGCTTGCAATGGCTGACACACAAGCCCCTTGCTATGTATACCATGCGCCAAGCATTAACGCTCAAGCTGACAAATTATTGCAACTCAAAACCATCGATCAGCTATTTTATGCCATGAAAGCCAATTCAACCCCTGGTGTTTTAACGCTGTTGGAAGCTAAAGGCATAGGCTTTGAGTGCGTTTCCATTCAAGAATTACAATATGTTCTCAGCTTATTTCCAAAAATAAACCCTAACCGCTTATTATTCACCCCTAATTTTGCCCCTCAGGCAGAATACAAATATGCATTAGCTATTGGATGCCATATTACAATTGATAGCCTCTATCCATTAGAGCATTGGCCTACATTATTTACAGGGCACGATATCTTTTTACGTATTGATCCTGGCAGCGGTGCAGGCCACCATAAATATGTTTGCACGGGAGGCAATGAATCTAAATTTGGTATTCCGCGCGCATCCGTTACAAAAGCCGCTAAACTCACCCAAGAACATCATATTCGAGTGGTTGGTCTACATGCACACTCAGGCAGTGGCATTTTATCTCCGGATCTCTGGCAAGAAACAGCCGGCATGCTCATTGATGAAGCCGAACAGTTTCCAGATGTACGCGTGATTAATTTGGGCGGTGGTTTAGGTATCGTTGACAAACCCAGCCAAAATCCATTGGATATTCCTGCATTCGATGCTTCACTTAAAGCAGTTAAATCCCAATCACCCAAGTTTTCGTTTTGGCTAGAACCAGGGCGATTTTTTGTGGCTGAAAGTGGTGTGATTCTTGCCCATGTGACGCAATGTAAATCCAAAGGTCGCGTTCGTTTTATTGGCATTGATACGGGTATGAATTCTTTAATTAGGCCGATGCTTTATGGTGCTTACCATGAAATCGTTAATTTAAGCCGTTTCACCGAAGAAAAAACGGGCTTTGCACATATTGTCGGACCAATCTGTGAGTCTGCGGACACACTCGGGTATGATAGATTACTGCCTGACACACATGAAGGTGATGTGATTTTAATCGCAAACACCGGGGCTTACGGACAATGTATGAGTTCGTCATATAACATGCGTGAGCCTGCAAAAGACTTGATGTTTGATGCATGCTAAGCGACGAGCGTGCACGACAAGCAGCCATTAATCCAACCCTGTCTGCTATTGTGCAAGCACCCGCAGGCTCAGGTAAAACCGAAATATTAACCCAGCGGTTTTTAAAGCTTCTTCTAACAGTTGAAGCACCTGAGCAAGTGGTCGCACTGACGTTTACCCGTAAAGCGGCCCATGAAATGCAAGCGCGCATTTTAAAAACATTAAGAACAAACGAAGCTGTCTTAGCACATGACGAATCTCTTGATTGGCAGTTATTAAATAATCCCAATAGATTACGCGTAACAACACTCGATTCACTCTGCCAAAGCCTTGCACAAGCCATGCCCTTGCAAGACAAGCATGTGCCTTATGCAACCGTTACTGATACCCCAAGCAAGCTCTACTGGAAAGCTGCGCGTGCCTGCGTTACCCATGCCATCAGCTCTCCCGATTACAAGCAGGCGATCACGATATTGCTCACACACTTAGATAACCGAACAGATACATTACTGATGTTATTAACAGAGCAACTGGCAAAGCGTGATCAGTGGTTAATGCCTGTGTATCAAGCACGCCTTCAAGACAAAACCCACTTAGAAGCTGCCTTAAAACACATTGAACAACATGCTATTTATCAGTTCAAACAAGCCTTGCCCACCGAGCAGGCCACGCAACTCATACAGCTCGCATTAGAAGTGGTCCAGCTTGAAAATAATCCTGATTCTCCGCGCAACGCACTCAATGATTTAAATACACCGGATACTTTTGATAGCAAACAAACAGCCGCACTTGCTTCACTTCTGCTGACCACTCAAAAAAAATTACGTAAATCATTTGACCACCATGTTGGACTCAAACGTGATAACTGCCCACCAGCGCGTTATAAAACATTAAAAGCTGAGAGCAAAATACTGCTTGAAGACCTCAAAGAAACGCCTGGTTTTCTTGATGCGCTCTTACGTGTGCGCGCATTGCCTTCGCCTCATTATCCTGATGAACAATGGGAGCCTCTGCAAGCACTGCTCACCTTGCTTCCCTTATTAGCGGGTCATTTGCACTTAATTTTTCAGGCCACACAATCCACAGATTTTTCTGGGATTACACACCAAGCGCTTGATGCACTTGGTTTTGATAATACCCCCACTGACTTGGCTTTATATCTTGACTACAACATACAGCATCTTTTAGTCGATGAGTTTCAAGATACTTCCATACAACAATTTGAACTCATCACACGTCTTGTCCGTGGTTTTGAACCTGAAGATGGACGCACCTTATTTGTCGTTGGCGATCCGATGCAATCTATTTATCGCTTTCGCGCTGCCGAAGTAGGTCTTTTTCTTCGGGCACAACAAGAAGGCATTGGCGCCATCAAACTCACCCCCCTGTATCTTGATTCTAATTTTCGTTCTGATGCGACTCTGGTACACTGGGTAAACCAGTATTTTTCTGACATTTTTCCCGCTCAAGACGATCTTGAATCGGGGGCTGTTTCATTTCACCCCGCAACAGCAACACAGCATTTATTGGACACACACGATACATCATCCCCTATTCAGGCTTTTGAGTGCGAACATGCACTGGAGGAAGCAGCTGCTATTGCAGCCTTAAGCAAACAACAGCTCGCAGACAATCCAGACGAAACCCTTGCGATTTTAGTCCGTTCACGTAGACAGCTGCCCGCAATCACACAAGCGCTCAGTCAAGAAAATATTCCCTACGAAGGCCTTGATACTGATTTGACGATGAGTTTAACGCATATCAAAGACATTTGGTCTGTAGTTAAAGCCATTTTAATGCCAACCCATCGTCTTGCTTGGCTTTCTGTACTCAGAGGCCCTTGGTGCGGCTTAACCCTGACTGATTTACATCACATCGCAAATCATGCACCTTATGCAAGCATTCCAACAGCACTCGATAACCCAGATTGCATTAAAAAACTCAGCCAAACAGGCCAAACGCGTGTAAATTTTGTTTATGATGTTCTGAAAAAATCTATTCAAGCACGCCATCAAGACCCACTGATTATTTGGATATTGAATACACTGAAAGGACTTCACCTTGAGGCTATTTTAACGCCCGACCAAATATACGATCTAGATCCATTTTGGGATAAGCTGGAGCAGTTTGAGCAAGATGGATTACTTTCAGAGCTTGCTTTATTAGAACAAGAGCTCCAAAAGCTCTATACAAAAAAAACGCAGTCAGCCCGCATCCAACTCATGACCATTCATAAGGCCAAAGGCCTTGAATTTGATACGGTTATTTTACCAGGCCTTGGCAGGCGCGCACCAGCACCCGATAAGCCATTGTTACGCTGGTTAACACTACCCTCTGACAACGCAGAAGATTTAATTTTAATCTCGCCATTAAATGCGGCACATGATAGCCATTCAGCTTTATATACTTATTTAGGTGAGCTAGATGCTGAAAAAAATCAATATGAACAACAACGTTTACTCTATGTGGCAGCAACACGCGCAAAAAAACGGTTATATCTTTTTGATAACACAAAAACCATCTCTCAAAATACATTTCGAGATTGCTTAAAAGACTATCCGTTTGAGTCTGTCAGTACAGAGCAGCTAACACAGGCCACACCGCCGGAACATCCGAACAGAACCTATCTCCCAGATAGCTTTTATAGCCCACAAAAAACAGCTGTTCCCGAGAAAAATCCTAATCCTCCCTCGGTGTTACCCGACTTAACACCGGCCCGTGCATTAGGTGTGATTACACATGAACTCTTAGAGTGGATGTGTAAGTATCACCCTAAAACCATTCAAGATATTCCTTGGCAGCTGGCCACCCCAGCACTTGAAAAACTGGGGCTACCTGAAGCTGATTTTAAACGCGCAGAAAACCAGATTAAAACCTGGGTTACAACGCTATTTAATCATCCGCGTGGCCAATGGATTATTCAACAGCACACACATGAGCACAGTGAATATGCCCTGCTTGTATTTGAAAATAATCGCCTCAACACACGGGTAATTGACCGTTTATTTGAAGACAACGGCATCTACTGGATTA
Organism: Gammaproteobacteria bacterium; assembly: GCA_022600515.1. Taxonomy (GTDB): domain Bacteria; phylum Pseudomonadota; class Gammaproteobacteria; order Legionellales; family Legionellaceae; genus JAALKW01. The sequence continues at coordinate 22,295 of JAHZKG010000047.1, read as the reverse complement.
TTGACTTTAAAACCGGACAACACACACCAGAACAACAGCGCCAGTATCAAATACAACTCAATCGTTACGCAAAATATATGGCAGAGCATACCAAGTGGCCGATTCATTGTGGTTTATTCTACCTTGAAGATACGCACTGGGTTGAGTGGGCATGGGAATCTAAAACGAAACAAGCTACAATGCACTACTCTTTACCTGATTCTTTTTGAATCAAAATATAGCCTTGATTAATCACATGAATATAAAATCACATATTACACAATTACCTGGCAAACAGCTTCGTGGCATTAAAAATACGATTGCCATTGGCTCAGGCAAAGGTGGGGTGGGTAAATCAACCGTCACCGTTAATCTTGCAGCAGCACTGACCAAGCTTGGCGCACGTGTTGGGATTTTAGATGCCGATATTTATGGCCCTAGTATTCCACAGCTTTTAGGTCAATCTGGCCCGGTTCAATATAATGGCGACAAATACCTACCCGTTCAAGCGCATGGCATTCAAGCCATGTCTATTGGGTACTTAACCGAGCAAGCGATGCCTTTAATTTGGCGTGGTCCAATGCTCGCCAAATCCATGATTCAACTCATTGATGCAACACAGTGGGATGAACTCGACTACTTGCTGATTGATTTACCTCCTGGAACGGGTGATATTCAGCTCAGTCTTGTCCAGAAGATTCCACTCACAGCGGCTCTTATTGTTACCACCCCACAAACCGTCGCAACAGCTGACGCTGAAAAAGCATTGCTCATGTTTCAGAAAACCAATATTCATGTGCTAGGTCTTATTGAAAATATGGCCGAACACATTTGCACTGCATGCGGACACCACAGCACATTATTTGGTGAAGGCGGCGCTCAACACTTAGCTGAAACACATGGCAGCGTGCTGCTTGGCCAATTACCTCTGCATGCACAAATTAGAGAAAATGCAGACAATGGCACCCCCTCAGCCCTTAGCGACAACCCGACGCTTATCAACGCGTTCCGACACATTGCAATGGCAACGCACGATGCCTTGAGCGTGCGCCCGCTCAATTATGCTGACAAATTTCCCCCCATAGTGGTAGAGTAAATTAAATCACATAATATATTTAAATATATTTTATGAAAAAATCAGTCGCTGAATACGCAGAACTGCTCAAGCACATCTTGGACTCACATCAAGATATAATGCTTGAGCAGCTCCATACCTTTTGTAATATTAATTCAGGAAGCCAAAATTTAGACGGCCTCTCCCGGATGCTTGACGCCTTAAAGCAAGCCTTTATGCCACTGGTTGATGAAGCTGAAACCATTCAACTCCCTCCCATATTAGACATCAGCCTTTCAGGAGATGAAACACACAGGGCCGTTGGCCCTATACTTTATCTTCGTAAACGCCCGCATCTGTCTCGTCGTGTGTTATTAAGCGGCCATATGGACACCGTTTTTAATCAAACTCACCCATTCCAAACCATCACAGAGCTAAAACCTGGCATCTTAAATGGTCCGGGGGTAACTGATATGAAAGGCGGTTTGATTGCAATGCTTCACGCACTCGATGCGTTTGAACAAACTGACATCTCAAAAAGCATGGGCTGGGATGTTGTGATTAACGCAGACGAAGAGTTGGGCTCCCCTGCATCTGCTGCATTTCTTAAAAAAATTCGCGCGAATTATCAAGCCGCTTTGGTCTATGAGCCGGCTGTAAATATTGACGGCGAATTTGCACGCAATCGCAAAGGCAGTGGAAAGTTCACACTCGTTGCAGGTGGCAAAACAGCACATGCAGGAAGAGCATTTAAAGCAGGGCGAAACGCAATTATTTATCTTGCTAAGGCATTACTTGAAGTTAACCAGCTCAATCAAAACACGCGCAACATCACGTTTAATATTGGTGAAATCGCTGGCGGAAAAGCCCTTAATATTGTACCTGATGTAGCGGTTGCAAAGCTTGATATTCGAACCTGTCATCCCGATGATGAAGCCTGGGTGATGCTGCAATTTCAACGCATGATTAAGCAATTAGAACATGAGGATTATACCCTGACTTTGCATGGCGCCTTTGGCCGCCCAGTCAAACAAGTAAATGCTGCAAGTAAAACTCTTTTTAAGCGCTTGCAAGCACTTGCCGAATCTCAAGGCGCTACACTGAACTGGCAAGATACCGGTGGCTGCTCTGATGGCAATAATCTAGCCGAAGCAGGACTCGCCGTGATTGATACACTGGGCGTACGCGGTGGCAATATTCATAGCCCAGAAGAATTCTTAGTGGTTGATAGCTTGATTGAACGTGCGCACTTAACTGCTTTGCTACTCACTGATTTGGCCGAAGGTGGCCTCGAAGCATTATTAAACGCCGCATAAAGAACAGAGTCAAACCATTATATATAATATAATGTACAATTTGATTGTTATTATGTTTTTTTATGGCTAACTATCTCAGTTTACGCACACCCTTACCTCATTATTGAAATTTCACTGATCAGTGAGGTGTCCGTATTTTCATGATAAGATCATCAGGAATAAATCTCAATGAGCAAAAAAAAGGTATCGTTGATGAACAGAATTTCTAATGATCCACTGCATGGTATTACCCTAGAGATGATCTTAAATAGTTTGTTGACTTGTTATGGCTGGGAAGGCTTGGCGGAGAGAATCCATATTAACTGTTTTTCTTCTAACCCCAGCATTAATTCAAGCCTTAAATTCCTGCGAAAAACACCATGGGCAAGGATTGAAGTTGAAACCCTCTATCGTGATTTCTTAAACAGAAACAATTGCGACAACTCATCATTACTGGAGTGATAAATCATATGAACGATGTTCTCATTAATGAAGAACCAGTTGAACTCTTTAAAATTCTTAAATTTGAAGGGATCGCCTCAAGTGGAGCAGAAGCTAAGAATCTGATAGCTGCAGGCACCGTATTGGTAAACGGCATAATAGAAAAACAGAAAAGAAAAAAGATGGTTTCAGGAGATACAATTGAAATAAATGATGAAATATTTCGGTTAAAGTTGAGTGATCATCAACAGTAGCGTCAGCCATCAATAGCTGAGTGCTAGTTACCCACTAAGACCAATTATAGAAACAACTTGTATCTGTGACCACAACACGAGGATTAGAACATCCTTCAGAATCAACCGCACGCTACAGATAAATGGGGGCGTATTATGGCTCCTAAGTGCTATGAAAGTATATCGCGCAAACAGACAGAACACTGTTTCTTATGCTATACCTTTAGGTAACATTTATTTAATTGTTTAATTCATCATGAAAAAGTGGCTTATTTTTTTCTCTGTGCTTTGTTTTTCACATATGGCTTTTGCTGAGCTCCCACCGCTTCGTGTTGCAATTCCTGCGTTTTCGCCCCCGTTTGTTATGCAGAGCGCTAAAAATCAGTTTAATGGCTTTGATATTGCAACCATCGAATATATTTGCAAAACACTCAAGCGGCGTTGTGAATATATTCCAACGGATTTTAAAAACCTTCTGCCTAGCCTTAATGCACAAAAAGCGGATGTTGCCATTGGTGGTATTATTATTACGGTAAAACGCTCTAAGAAAATCAACTTTTCAATCCCTTATCTTACCAGCGAAGCACAGTTTATTACCACAGATAAAACACATATCAAGCAGCCTTTTAAGTTGAGTCAACTCGCGGACCAACGCATTGGTATATTAGCTGACGGGGCATTTAGGCGCAGCATTCGCTTACTCGATATCAAAGAACTTGCCCTTGTTTCATTTAAGCAAGATAGCGCATTGGTTCATGCACTGAATACAAATCAAATAACACTCGCGCTTCTAACAGTCCCTAAAGCAAATTACTGGGGAAGTAATTCATCTCATTTATTTAAACCCGCTGGAAAACCATTTCCTATCGGTTTTGGTTTTGCGATTGCAGTGAGTTCAGAAAGTGCTGGACTCATCAAAGCGATTAATCTTGCCATACTTGATTATCAAGACGATGGTGAATTCAAGAAAAATTATAATTTATATCTCAAAGAAGGTTTGTAACCCCTTAAAAAATCTCGTATAATTCGCTCTTTTTTTGAACGAATTATACGAGTAACCAAACCATGAACCATCGAGTAGGATTTGTTAGTCTCGGATGCCCTAAAGCATTGGTTGATTCAGAGCGCATTATCACGCAACTACGTGCCCAAGGCTATGAGCTCGTTCAAACATTTGAAGATGCAGGCATTGTTATTATTAACACCTGTGGCTTTATCGACTCAGCTGTTGAAGAATCACTAAATACAATTCAAGAAGCCATGGCTGAAAATGGCCGTGTAATTGTGACCGGTTGCTTAGGTGCCAAAGCTGATATTATTCGTAAAGCGTGTCCTGACGTATTACACATCAGTGGTGCACATGCCTATGAAGAAGTCGTACGCGCTGTTCATCGACACCTTCCGCCACCTAAAGACCCGTTTACACAGCTTATTCCACCGGAAGGCATTAAACTCACACCAAGACATTACGCTTATCTTAAAATATCAGAAGGCTGCAATCACAAATGTACTTTTTGTATTATTCCAAGCATGCGCGGCAAATTACAAAGCTATCCATTTGAAAATATCTTAGCCGATGCAAAACGTCTTAAAGCGGCTGGCGTGCGGGAGCTTCTCGTCATTGCACAAGATACCAGTGCCTATGGCCTAGATACGGGCAAACTCAAGTTTTATGAACTATGTGATGCCTTAAATCAACTCGGCATTTGGGTAAGATTACATTATGTTTATCCTTATCCGCATGTTGATGATGTGATTCCTCTTATGCGTGACGGGCATCTTTTACCTTATCTGGATATTCCATTGCAACATGCAAACCCAAGGCTTCTTAAAGCCATGAAGCGCCCTGCCAATGCTGAAAATACATTAGAGCGCATTGCTAAATGGCGTAGCATTTGTCCTGAGATTACCATTCGTTCAACCTTTATTATTGGATTTCCAGGTGAAACAGATGAAGAATTTGAAGAGCTGCTTGATTTTCTTAAAGAAGCACAATTAGATCGCGTCGGTTGTTTTCAATATTCGCCTGTTAAAGGTGCACGCGCCAACGAACTTGCACCACCGGTGCCTGATGACATCAAGGCAAAGCGTTTTGATGCGTTCATGCGGCTTCAAGCCGACATCAGTCGTGATAAATTACGCCTTAAAATAGGCACCCAGCAAACCGTATTAATTGATGCGATTGAAGAGAATCAAGTGATTGCCCGAAGTACCGCAGACGCCCCTGAAATTGATGGTTTGGTTTATCTCGCCCCCCATCAAGATTTAAAAATAGGGGAATTTGCATCGGTTATGATAACGGATAGCGATGACTATGATTTGTATGGCGAACTAGTTGCTCTGTGACTCTTGCAGCAAAGTAATAAATAAGACCATCACAATGGGGCCGACAAACAAACCGAGCAATCCAAGCGTTTCAAGCCCCCCTAAAATGCCAAATAGCACCGCTAAAAACGGTAGGGAAATATTTCCGCCAATCAGTAGCGGCTTTACAAAATGATCGGCTGTAAACATCACAATGGTTCCCCAGGCCAACACAATAAAAGCCGCCAGCAGGCTACCGTGTGACCAAAGCATTAAAGCAACTATTGCAAAAACAACCGGTACAACAAACGGAATCATAGCAGCAATACCGGTTAAAATACCTAGCAAGGTAGGTCCTGGCGCTCCGACCAAGGCATAACAAAGGCCCATTAAAAAACCAACCCCGATACCAACCACAATCGTGCCGTTAACGGTTCCTCGTAAAGCCCCGGGCAATTTCTTTGCATAACGATACCAACGTTCACCTAAACACGATTCACCCACTTGATTAATTGTGCGAAGAATCGAATCTCCATCACGATAAAAAAAGAAGAGTATTAACATCGTAAATCCGATTTGAAATCCACGATGTGCAAGGTTTAAGCTAATCCGTTTTGCATAGTAACTTACAGGGGTTAAAGAAAGATGTACGTTGGAAATTAAGTGCTTAATATGTCCCGGCTCACCTAAATTCTTATTCCAATAAGCAACCACTTCTTTGCCAAAAAATGGGATATCTTGAAAAAAAGGAGGCACATCGCCACCATGTCGATTTAAAATTTGTAAATAATTCAAAAATATTTGTAAATCTTTCAGCACAACACTGACCAGCCAACTCACCGGTGCAACAAATAATAAGGTCAGTAACGTTGTGAATAAAAAAGCAGAGGTATTCTTATGTTGAAGAAAAAAACGTTGCCAATGTTGATACAAAGGATACGTTGCGATAGCAATAATTCCGGCCCAAACCAGAGAAGGAATAAAACGATGTACAATAAATAACGTCATTAAAACCACAGCAATTGTTAACGTCATGCTAATCAATTCCTTATGATTCTCATTCATCACCTCGCTCCTGGGGTATATAAATGGCTTAATATTTGTAAAATAAAGAAGACGGGAACAGCAGCTAAAATATCATCCAGCATAATGCCAAGACCACCGCCCACCCGCTGATCAATCCATCGAATAGGATGAGGTTTCCAAATATCAAATAAGCGAAATAAAGCAAAACCCAGTAATATCCATATCCAATGTAACGGCACTAAAAACATAGCTAACAAATACCCCACGATTTCATCCCAGACAATGCCTTTATAATCATGCTCACCTAAATCACGCGATACTTTATCACAAATAAATATCCCGCCCACAAAGGCCAGTAAAGTCAGTATAAGATAAACTTTCGAACTCAATAAAAAAGCAAACACGCAATAAATTGGAATAGCGATTACCGTACCGCAAGTGCCTGGCGCAACAGGTGATAGTCCGCTACCAAAACCAAATGCCAAAAAATACATTGGATCTTTTCGAACTTTTTCCCAAGATACAGGAGTCATATCGCTTCCTCTCAATGCAGTGCCATCAATACGCTAGTCTGAATCAATCTCTGTCGCTCTAACTTGCTTCGCTAAATTATTCAAGACACCATTCACATAGCGATGACCATCTTGTGATCCGAATATTTTAGATAAAGTAACCGCTTCATCTAAAATAATCCGATACGGCGTTTCTAATACCTCAGCCAGTTCAAAAGCTGCCAAACGTAATACAACCAACTCAATTGGATTAAGGTTTTTAATGGGTCTATCTAAATAAGGCTCAAGCATTTCGTCTAGCTTATCTGATGCCTCTTCCACACCATAAAATAAACGACAAAAATAGTCGAAATCAACCTTATCATTTGAATGTATAGCACGAAACTGTGCTTCAATATCAGTAGAGGCATCTTTTGAAACTAGTCGCTGGTAAATCGCTTGTAAGGCAATTTTTCTCGCACGCCGTCTACCTTTTATCATTTGTTTATCTATTGCCACTTAAAGCCCCTGACTCATCATTTATTTGTTCAATGGCTTCACGAAAATCACTTACATCTTTAAATCGTTTATAAACAGATGCAAAACGAACATAAGCAACATGATCAAGCCCATACAACTGCTCCATCACCCAATCCCCTACCCGACGTGAATCAATCTCACGCTCACCATGACGTCTTATTTTTTGTAAAACGACAACAATGGCATCTTCAAGTGCATCGGCACTTACTGGGCGCTTTTGTAGGGCACGTAACATCCCTGCTCGCAAATTATCGACATGGAATACCTCTCGCCGACCATCTCGCTTAACAATCATCGGCATCACCAGCTCAGGTGTTTCAAACGTTGTAAAACGCTCCTGACACATCAAACACTGACGTCGTCTACGTACTTGCTCACCTTCCGCCACCAAACGTGAATCAATCACCTTGGTTTCATCTGCATGACAAAATGGACAATACATCTTGTAAACCCCGTTAAACCTCACTGATAAACAGGAAACTCCCGACACAAAGCAATCACACGCTCACGTGTTTTTTTTATATTTCCTTCACTTTCAATATCATCTAATACATCCGCCATCCAATGAGCCACTTGCTTCACTTCAGGCTCACAAAAACCGCGTGTCGTTACAGCAGGGGTTCCTAAACGCAACCCACTGGTCACAAAAGGTGAGCGCTTTTCTTGGGGCACTGTGTTTTTATTCAACGTTAAGTTCGCACGACCCAAAGCAATTTCAGCATCTTTCCCTGTAATTGATTTATCTGTTAAATTCACGAGCATCAAATGATTATCTGTTCCACCAGACACCAATGGATATCCTCGCTCAATAAATACCTCTGCCATCGCTTTTGCATTAAGCAACACTTGGCATTGATAGTCTTTAAAACTAGGCTGAAGGGCTTCTTCAAATGCAATTGCTTTTGCAGCAATCACATGCATTAAAGGGCCACCTTGTGTACCAGGAAATACGGCTGAATTTATTTTTCTCTGAATCAACTCGTTGGCTTTACCTAAAATAATCCCGCCTCGTGGTCCACGTAATGTTTTATGTGTTGTGCTCGTCACAACATCTGCATAAGGCACAGGCGATGGATATAAATCAACAGCAACCAACCCTGCCACATGCGCCATATCAGCCATTAAATACGCACCGACTGCATCCGCAAGCATTCGAAATCTCGCCCAATCAATCAATCGAGAATAGGCTGAAAATCCAGCAATAATTAGTTTCGGCTTTTCGGCTAATACTTGTTTTTCAAGTGCAGCATAATCAATAAGACCCGTTGCCTCATCGAGTCCATAAGACACAACATCATATAACTTTCCTGAAAAATTTACAGGCGAACCATGGGTTAGATGCCCACCATCAGGTAAAGCCATGCCAAGCACTTTATCTCCAGGATTTAACAGTGCCAGCATCGCGGCAGCATTTGCTTGTGAACCTGAGTGGGGTTGTACATTTGCAAAATCAGCGCCAAATAATTTTTTAACCCGCTCAATCGCTAAGATTTCAACTTGATCAACATACTCACACCCACCGTAATAGCGCTTATTCGGATAGCCTTCTGCGTATTTATTGGTTAACAATGAGCCTTGCGCCTCAAGTATACGAGGGCTGGCATAATTTTCGGATGCAATCAATTCAATATGATCTTCTTGCCGTTGACGCTCAGACTCCATGGCCTGCCAAACCGCATCATCAAATGTAGCTATTGTATCGTGATAATTAAACATGAATTATCCTTATGAAGCACCATAAAACACCAAAGAAATCGCAGATGTCATGATAGCATGGCGTTGAATTTAAGCAACATGTTTTCTGAGTACTCGCATACGGCCCAAGCGGCTCACAACCCATTGTTCAGAGCCCAAACGCGTGTTTTCTAATAAAAAATAACCATTCATGGCCAAGCTTTCAGGTTTTGCATTTACCACTAATTTATCCTGACCTAAAAAACCATGCCATGTGAGTTGCATGCCATCAGGAAGCTGCCACTGCCAGGTTTTTATTGCCGTGTTTTTCTCATCTATTGGATAAAGCCTTATTCCTAAAGCCCAGTTTCCTGTAAAATCTACAGGAGATAGTTCGAGCGTTTCTCCGCGCAGCAATGCTTCTGCACGAGTAAATGCAAGTGCGCGCGCTATATCATGGAATAACACATGCTTTGCTTGCTTCACACGCCAAGTAGCCCAATGCGAGGCACCTGCCATCAAGAGCATACTTAAAATAACGAGTATTGTGAGCAGACTTATCCAAGTAAACCCTTTTCTTTCTTGCTGAATCATCCGCGTGTATATCTGAAAAATTTATATTTTATCTTAATGCGCTTTTTGAGTAAATCAGCCGCTATCCAGCGGGATAAGCATATCCACCACACGTCATCAGCCACTCACCCCTGGTAGATTGGCATCACTTTCATCCACCTCGTTATCCCTACCAGTCAATGACGACAGGCTTGTCTTAAATCCATCAAACACTTGCTGAGATGTACGTTCCACAGCTTCACGTACCTCTGGAGCTCGCTCTATCATATTTATTAATAAAAGACCTCCAGCGGTTATGAGTGCTGATTTCGATTCTTTAGGGTATGCCATCGCCACCTCGATCCCGGAGCGTAGTGCCGCATACAGCCCAATGCCCAGCCCAATACTCATCGCACCAACAGCGGCCGCTGTTGTTTTCGGGAACATGTCCTTTGCAGACCGCCAATCTTGCTTCACTGCAGCCATCGCAACCTTGTTATTTTTTTTCATTTCATCGGGCAAATCATAAAGTGCATGCCAATCCTGCTGCACTGCAGCCACTGCAACTGCTTCTTTACGCTTTACTTCATCTGGAAGATTTCGCAGTGCAAACCCCCAATTCTTCTGCTTCACCGCAGCCACTGCAACCGCTTCATAGCACTTTACTTCAGCTGGAAGGTAAAGAAGTGCCCGCCAATCCTTCTTCACCGCAGCCGAAGCAACATCCTTGTCACGCTTTATTTCATCCGAGGCATACTGAATCGCCAATCCATCAATCTTAACCGCATACAACATAAATTCTTTGTCTGCCTTTACTCGAGCAAATATATCGGCATTAAAGAAAGGTATACCGGCATTTTCAAAGCCCTTTCTTGTAACATAATGCAAGTGGCGTCCTTCAGCGAAGGCGTCTTTATATGATTGGCCTTCTTTGGGATGCTGACCAAGATAACGCTGCTCATAGTAATGCTTCCATGCTACCTCTTCTTCTTCAGGGCCACCCAGCGCTTGAACTGATTTAGAAAGTTTTGAAAATTCATGCCACTTCAGCGATGATAAAACCACATCTAATGTAACTTTACTGGGTATAGAACCAAGAGGAATTTCATGAAATTTTTTCTTTTCTTTAGGCATTTTTAATCCCACCAATATGACTATTAATTAATCATAGTGCATCCTAAAATACCTAACCTTTCCAGTCCTGTAAGTTAAGCCTATAGCATCACCCGCTAAGACGTAGACCCTAGAACCCTACACCACCCGATTAATTCGGGTGGTGTAGTCTCAATTAAACCATGGATGGCCCGAATGAATCGGGCCAAGTAGGCGGAGGGAGGCGTCTACTTGTTAGTGGGTTGCGCTATAGCACACATACGTCATTGTGAGCGTAGCGCGGCAATCCACTGATTTGCCACGTCGGGCTGATGCCCTCCTCGCAACGACACAACCAAACTGTTGCTATATTTTAACATGCGTGACATGCCTAACGAGTCACAGCACTTAATATCTTTGTATTTTGAGATGTAATAAATAGTGCTTATAACGCAACACGTCCAAGTGCAGCATAAGCCTCTCTTTTTTTAATTGGATGTTCTAATAAATACGAGGGATGAGGTAATTTTATACACGCCTCTTTTGCTGCTGATGATTTTTCGGAAGAGCATTTTAAAGAGAGTGCACTGATATCCAGTCCAACACTTTGAAACATATTATCTAATAAAATACGCTCTGCTGAATTGAAATCAAGATTATCAAACAACACAACTATCGGTGCCTTCGGTTTATCACGTAAAATCCATGGCGTAATGCCCATGCTTTGTAAATAATAATGTTGCTTGTTTTTTTTATGCATTTAACACCAAAGCCTTTAGGGTTGCTGTTGCGTCTGCTGCCCGTGTAATAGAACGACCGATTACAGCGTAATCACTGCCTAAAGCACGTGCTTTTTCAGGGGTTACTACACGCTTTTGATCATCCATACTATCACCGGCTAAGCGAATGCCTGGCGTGACTGTCAAAAAATCATGACCGCAATTTTTTTTCAGCTGAGGGACTTCCAGTGCCGAACACACCACACCATCAAGCCCTGCTTTTTTTACACGCTCAGCTAAGGCGATGACTTGTGCACTAGAAGCTTCCTGGCTCGTTAAAACAGTGACAGCAATTAAATAAGGCTTTTTATCACCATAAACAGCAAGTGCATCACGCGCTGCTTGCATCATCGCCAATCCACCAGCTGCATGTACATTGAGCATCCATACGCCTAAGTCTGCCGCAGCGCGACACGATGCCGCAACGGTATTCGGAATATCATGAAATTTTAAGTCTAGAAAAATACGAAACCCTCGAGCAACCAAATCACGAACAAAAGATGGCCCAAAACGCGTAAAAGCCTCCAGTCCAACTTTCAAAATGCACCAGGATGGATCCCAGGTATCAACAAGCGCCAACGCTTTGGCTTTATTATCTATATCCAACGCTACGATTAATTGCATGAAATTAATCCCCTTCTAAACCATGAATCGGCTTTATTTTCCCCCATTTTTTACAGCTGGGGCACAACCAATGCAGCAGTTTTCCAGAAAAACCACAATGACCACAACGATAAATAGGTTTGTTATCTAAAAATTTACTTGTAATGGCATATAACATGGTTAATTTATCACGCAAAATACCATGTGCTGACTCCAAGTGCCATTGAATTAACTGATTTAATCCACGTATTGAAGGGTGATGACTCAACTGAACAGATACAAAATCAATGGCTACATCCACACTTTTTTCTTCACGAAGATGCGTACCAATTGCAAAAATAACGGAGGCATGAGGATGATCGTCAGCCAAGGTATTTTCTAAATAACTTGCGCATTCATCCATACTATTTAATTCAGTATATGCCTTGACCAGCGGTTCGATAGTTTCCGTAAAAAAAGCTGAATCTTGCGCAAGCACCCGCTTTAAAGCCCGAATAGCTGGTTTGTACCGCGCGTGTTTCATTTCGATGTTAGCAAGCATTAAACTGGCACGAACAGACTGTTTATCGATAAGCAATGCTTGCTTTAACATGCTATACGCTTTATCTTCTGCGCCATTAAGAGACGACTTTTCTGCCATTTCACAATGATAATGCGCCGCCTGCGCAGCCATGCTATTACCGGTCACCAGCTCCAGTTTTTTCAAAACATCCAGTGCCTTTTCCCAGGATTTTTCTTGCTGATAAATCGCAAGCAATCCACGCAAACTACTTGCATCAGGCGTGCCACCTAACTCAACCACCTCGATAAAAATACGCTCAGCTCTATCAAAAACACCCGCACTCATATAATCTTCAGCTAAAGCCATTAAAGCCGCTTTGCGTTGCATTACTCTGAGTTGCGGCCTTGCAATTAAATTTTGATGTATTCTAATCGCACGATCGACTTCACCTCTCCGACGAAACAAGCTACCAAGTGCTAAATGCGTCTCAACCGTTTCACTGTCCACTTCTAAGAGCTTTATAAAAATATCAACGGCTTTATCGGGTTGCTCATTCAATAAATAATTCAAACCAACAACATATTCACGCGATAAATGGTTGCCTTCATCTGGCTGTTTGACTGCATAATTACGTCGCGCAATCCACCAACCCGAACAGGCTGCCGCAGGAAGAAGCATCGGCCAGAGGTGAATCATATCAAATGCTCCTTTTGCATCATGCATTAATCTTTTAGAGGGATCTCACGCAAATTTTTAATTTCTTTCTCCATTAACCGGAGTTGATGATTTTTTTTACGATATTGTGATTTAAAACCCAAGTAACGCCGTAGAAAGACAAGAAAACCCATGAGAATTCCAAGTGAAAATGCAGCTATCATCCAGACTGAAATAGGTAATGTTAATGTTTTGAAATATAAGTTTAATGTTACAGCGCTTGCATTTAAAGCCGCAAAGCTTACACCAAATAACATAAGGCAGATATAAAATATCATCATGATAAATCGCATGCATCATCCTTTTTTGATATAAAAAAAGCGTAGTAAACTACGCTTTTTCAAAGATAAAAAACAACTTATATCAAACATCATTCACTGTCTTTACTGTCTTTATTCTCTTTTAGATTATTTGCCATTTTTTCTTTGAGCAAATCACCTAAGGTTGTGTTTGACACTTCTGGTGTTTTCGAATATTTCTTAATTGCTTCAGCCTGCTCAGCTGCATCTTTTGCTTTCACAGACAGGGCAATGGTTCGATTTTTGCGATCAATATTGATAAGTTTAGCTTCAATGCTATCTCCAACTTTAACCAAAGTTGTCGCATCATCTACTTTATCATCAGATAAATCATTTGCTCGAATCGTTCCGAATACATCTGAAGCCAGCTCTACAGTAACTGTTTTAGCATCTACTTCGGAGACTTGACCTGTAACAACCGTGCCTTTGGTATACTCATCTGCATAGCTGCTGAAATTATCGCCTTCTAACTGCTTCAGGCCTAAAGAAATACGCTCACGATCAGAATCAATCGCTAAAATAACCACTTCAAGCTCTTGACCTTTCTTAAAGTCTTTAACGGCTTCTTCACCAGGTACAGTCCAAGAAATATCAGACAGATGAACTAAACCATCAATTTCACCGTCTAAGCCAATAAAGATTCCAAAGTCAGTAATAGAACGGATTTTCCCACTTATTTTTTGTCCTTTGCTTTGACTTTCTGCAAAGGTTTGCCATGGATTATTTTGACATTGTTTCATACCGAGTGAAATACGTCGGCGATCTTGATCAATCTCAAGTACAATCACTGACACTTCTTCACCAACAGAAACAACTTTGCTTGGGTGAATGTTTTTGTTTGTCCAGTCCATTTCAGACATGTGAACTAAACCTTCAACACCCTCTTCAATCTCAACAAAACAACCATAATCAGTAATATTAGTTACTTTACCATCAAGTCTTGTTGTCACAGGATAACGGTCAACTAAATCAACCCAAGGATCACTGCCTAATTGCTTCATGCCTAGAGAAACACGATTACGCTCGCTGTCAAAGCTCAATACTTTAACTTTAACATCTTGTGCAACACTTAAGAGTTCGCTTGGATGCTTCACACGCTTCCACGAAATATCTGTAATGTGTAACAAACCATCAACGCCACCTAAATCAATAAACGCGCCATAATCTGTTAAGTTTTTAACAATACCATCAAGTACTTGACCATCATGTAATGAATCAAGTAATGCTTGTCTATCAGCACTATTTTCTTCTTCAACCACTGCTCGACGAGAAACAACGATATTATTACGTTTTAAGTCCATTTTAATGACTTTAAATTCGACTTCTTTACCTTCTAAGTAAGATGGGTCACGAACCGGTCTAACATCAACCAATGAACCCGGTAAGAAAGCACGAATAGCACCGATTTCTACTGTAAAGCCACCTTTAACTTTACCAGAAATCAAGCCAATGACCGTTTCGCCATTATCGTAAGATTTTGAGAGTTTTCTCCACGCTTCTTGACGCTTCGCTTTTTCACGCGACAATAAGGTTTCACCATGGCCATCTTCAACTGAATCCAATGCGACTTCAACAGCATCACCAACCACCACTTCAAGTTGGCCGTCTTTATCTTTGAATTCATCAATTGAAATAACACCTTCAGATTTCAACCCTGCATTAAGCGTTACAAAATCATCATCTACCGTGATAACTGTCGCCTCTATAATTGCACCAGGGTAAAACTGGGTGCCTGCCATACTCTCTTCAAATAAATCTTTAAAACTCTCGGTCATGTTATCAAACTCAATAAATAAAATTTTAAAGCATGCGTGTTACCCATGCTTCCCCATAAATCCCTGCTGTTTAACAAGCTTCAGAAGATATTCAAACACATCATCAACGGTTAAATCGGTTGTATCAACCGTTATAGCCTCGTCTGCAGCCTTCAAAGGGGCATGCTTACGCGCCATATCTCTTGTGTCTCGTTTAGCTAGCTCTTCAAATACCTGCGCGAGATTAACATTTTTTCCTGCGTCCTTCAACTGTAAATATCGTCGACTGGCTCGCTCATGAATAGACGCGTCTAAATAAATTTTTAATGCCGCATCAGGAAAAACAACCGTTCCCATATCTCGACCGTCTGTTACAAGCCCTGGTGACACAGCAAAATCACGCTGCCGCTGTAGTAGTGCTGCTCGAACCTCGGGGATTGCAGCTAATTTTGATGCCCGTGCACCACACGCTTCTGTCCGTAAAGCACCCCCTACTTGCTCCCCCTCTAAAACAATATGCTGTTGGTTAAATTCGATCGGCAAATGCATTGCTAATTGCACAAGCTGATCTAACTGCGCCTCTGAATCGAGTGCGACATGATGTTTTTCTGTCAAAAACCCAAGGGCACGATACAGCACGCCACTATCTAATAAATGCCATCCGAGATAGTCCGCTAGTCGATGACACAATGTTCCTTTTCCTGTACCACTTGGCCCATCTAATGTAATCACTGGCACTGTGTTTTTATATGCTGACATGATGAATATCCTGCTGTTCTATAATTGCTGAGTAAATACATCCATACATTCAATCAAAGCATCAACCCCAGCCATGGGCATTGCATTATACAAGCTTGCACGTAACCCTCCTTGGCGTTTATGGCCTTTCAAACCTTTCAAACCACATCCCTCTGCTGCTTCCAAAAAGGCGACTTCTTTTGCTGTATCCGTCATTGAGAAACATACATTCATAATTGAGCGTTGTGATGCCTTAACGTGATTTACATAATGCGTTGAAGCATCGATATAGGCATACAACTTAGCTGCTTTTGCTTGATTAATCGCATATAAAGCCTTAACACCACCTGACGCTTTAACCCATTTAAACATTTTTGCCGCCATATCACATTGAAACACCGGTGGCGTTGCATACAACGAATGATTTGTCGCATGTACGCGATAATCTAACATGGTTGGCACGGTATGCTGAGGCTTAATCTTTAATAAATCATCCCGAATAATGACCACTGAAAGCCCTGCAGGCCCAATGTTTTTTTGTGCTCCCGCAAAAATCAAGCCAAATTGCGTGACATCAATAGGCTCACTGAGTAAGCATGAAGTCATATCGGCAATCAATGGCGTATTTGGGCACGCCGGCACGCCCGAAAAACGCACCCCCTCAATGGTTTCATTGGGTGTATAATAGACATATGCTGTATTTTTTTTAAGTTTGCTTTCATCGAAATCTATTTCAGACAGCGCATAGGCATTACAAAA
The DNA here is from genome assembly GCA_022600515.1 of Gammaproteobacteria bacterium. GTDB lineage: Bacteria > Pseudomonadota > Gammaproteobacteria > Legionellales > Legionellaceae > JAALKW01. The sequence continues at coordinate 5,466 of JAHZKG010000047.1, read as the reverse complement.
ACGCTTCCCTTCTTGAAAAGCAAGCTGAGACCAAAAACCAGAACAAATATAGGCTGCTTTTTTTGTATCTGATGCAATTAAATTCAAAGGCACCATACTAAAGTGTGTACGTGCAGCACCGCCTAGAAATAAAATGCGATAATTATCTGGAACAGCTAATAAATCACGTAAATCCGTTTCAGCTTCTTGAAGCATCGCCATGAACACCTCTGTTCTATGGCCCACTTCAAGAATAGATAACCCTGTATTTCTCCAGTTCAGTAATGTTTGCTGCGCTTCTTCCAAAATAACGCCTGGTAAAGCAGCAGGTCCCGCACCAAAATAATACACTTACGTTTCCTCTATTTGCATTATTTGCTTTATTTAGACATTACTCTGTGCTTACAGTAACAGGCACATCCGTACTTTCAGTATCACTCTCGTCACTGACATCATCAGAATCAGATAATTCATCCTGAAGCTCTTCAATGCCCTGCATACCAACGATTTTTTCGCTTTCGGCCAGATTCATGATGCGCACGCCCTGTGTGTTTCGTCCAATCACTGAAATTTCGTTCATACGAACACGCACTAACGTCCCTCTGTTCGTAATAAGCATTGCCTCATCGGCATCATTCACTTGTAAGGCACGTACCACGTTTCCATTCCGCTCATTGACTTGGATAGAAATAACCCCTTGCCCACCTCGGCCGGTAACACGATATTCATCAACTGCTGTGCGTTTACCATAACCAAACTCTGTTGCTGTTAAAATAGTTCCCTCTGCTTCAGCAACCACAAGCGAAATAACGGTCTGATTATCACCTAATCGCATCCCTCGCACGCCTCTGGCCGTACGTCCCATTGGGCGAATCAGTGTTTCATCAAAACGAATGACTTTTCCTGCATCAGAAAACAGCATGATATGCTTCGCACCATCAGTAATATCAACGCCAATCAACTGATCGCCGTCTAATAAATCAACCGCAATAATGCCGTTGCTGCGCGGACGACTAAATGCCTCTAAAGGTACTTTTTTAACCGTGCCGCGTTGTGTTGCCATAAACACAAAATACCCTGCCTGATATTCACGAACGGGTAACATAGCATGAATGGCTTCCCCTTCAGCCAAAGGTAAAACATTAACAATCGGTTTACCACGCGACGTTCGACTAGCCAATGGCAATTGATAGGATTTAACCCAATATAATTTACCATGATTTGAAAAACAGAGTAGCGTATCATGCGTACTCGCAATCACGAGACGCTCCACAAAGTCTTCTTCTTTAACGTTTGTTGCTGCTTTTCCTTTACCACCACGTCGTTGTGCTTGATACACAGAAAGTGGTTGATATTTCACATAACCTTGATGAGACAACGTCACAACCACTTGTTCTTCTGTAATTAAATCTTCAATCGTCAGATCACTTTGTGACGCCATAATTTCAGTGCGACGTTCATCGCCAAACTGCGTTTTCATCTCAAGCAGTTCTTCACGAATCACTTCCATCAAGCGCTCGGGTGAATTTAAAATTTTAAGCAATGCTTGTATCACATCTAATAATTGGTCAAATTCTTGTAATAACTTATCTTGCTCAAGTGCTGTTAATCGATGCAAACGTAATTCTAAAATGGCTTGCGCTTGCTCAGAAGATAAATAATATCCCCCCTCTACAAACCCAAGCCCTTCAGCTAGGTCATCCGGTTGACAAGCCGCATTACCCACTTTGTCTAACATGGCCTGAACAGGCCCTGGTGCCCAAGAACGCGCGGTTAAACCGTCTCGTGCTTCTTGTGGTGTAGGAGAAGCTTTGATTAAAGCAATCATCTCATCAATATTAGCCAGCGCAACGGCTAAACCTTCTAAGGCATGTGCACGCGCACGTGACTTTTTAAGCCTAAACAGCGAGCGTCTGGTAACCACTTCTCGACGATGGCGTAAAAAACAGTTTAATATTTCTAATAAATTAAGCGTACGTGGCTGATTATCGATTAGTGCCACCATATTAATACCAAACACATTTTGCATCGGTGTATGCGCATATAAATTATTTAGCACAACTTCAGGCACTTCTCCGCGTTTTAACTCAATCACAACACGCATGCCGTCTTTATCTGATTCATCTCGCAAACCAGAGATACCTTCAAGGCGCTTATCTCGAACTAAATCAGCGATTCGCTCAATCAACCGTGCTTTATTAACCTGGTAAGGCAACTCATTAATAATAAGTGACTGACGACCTGACTGCGAATCAGTCTCAACCTCTGTACGCGCACGCAATTGGATACGACCACGCCCTGTTCTATAGGCCTCTATAATCCCTGCTCGACCATTAATAATGGCCGCCGTTGGAAAGTCAGGGCCTGGAATGATTTCGATTAAATCATCAATGGAAAGCTCAGGTGAATCAATTAAAGCCACGCAAGCATTTATCACTTCTGTGATATTATGCGGCGGAATATTGGTTGCCATCCCAACAGCAATGCCAGACGACCCATTCACTAATAAATTGGGGATGCGTGCAGGCAATACGACAGGTGCAAATTCAGTTTCATCATAATTGGGTGCAAAATCGACGGTTTCTTGATCTAAATCTGCGAGCAAGGCATGGGCAATTTTTGACATACGCACTTCGGTATATCGCATGGCTGCCGGTGCATCACCATCAATCGATCCAAAGTTTCCTTGCCCATCCACCAAGATACAGCGCATTGAAAACGGTTGCGCCATACGAACAATTGTATCGTACACTGCCGTGTCACCATGCGGGTGATATTTACCAATCACATCCCCAACAATACGCGCCGATTTTTTATAAGGTTTATTCCAATCATTATTGAGCACGCTCATAGCATATAGTACACGCCGATGAACCGGCTTTAAGCCATCACGAGCATCTGGTAACGCACGTCCAACAATTACACTCATCGCATAATCAAGATAAGACTGCTTGATCTCATCTTCAATACTAACGCGTGTCACTTCTTCAGTAGAATCAACCATAGAGGAAACCCGTTTCCTTTAATCAGAAAATTTAAAAAAATAGCCCTAGAGCATAGCACATTGAAGCACATGCTTATACTAGCTAAACACAGAGACTCAAATAATAAAAATACACGTTCCGCGATTTAAGATAGGTTTATGAGCTGATATAGCGTGCGTACAATTAGATCATGTCCAATACATCGATACTTTTCATCCGCTCTTTTAAATATCCGCAGATTATGCACTAAGCAACTCACTAGGCGTTGCAATCATTTCCTCATAAAATTTTATACCTGACTGACAATCCCCAATATATTTGATCTTGCCGGAATCCATGACAATCACCTTGTTACAAAAGCGCTCTATAACTTCTGTTGAGTGACTGGTTAAGACTAAAATATGAACCTGATTCACCAGGTTCATAATACGCTGCCGTGCTTTCTCCATAAACTGTGCATCTCCAACCCCAATGATTTCATCAATCAACAAAATATCTGAAACTGTTGAAGTCGCTACTGCAAAAGCAAGCTTCATCTGCATACCTGATGAATAAGTACGAACAGGCTTATCAAGAAAATGATTTAATTCTGTAAATTGCTCAATTTCCCCCACAACAGAATGCGCTTGCTCTCTATTCCATCCTCGCATAATGCCTAAATTAATAATATTCTCATAACCCGTTGCTTCTGTATTAAAGCCAAGATTAATATCAAATAAACTCGAGATTTTTCCATTAATTTCAAGATGCCCTGAAGATGGACTATAAATACGGGCCATCACACGAAGTAAAGAACTTTTTCCAGCGCCATTTTTACCAATTAAACCAATGCGGTCACCCTTGTTAGCCTGTAAATTAATACCATCTAAAGCACGAAAAGAATCATTTTTTATAAGCGTCTTTTTTTGCTTCATATTACGACCTAACACACCATTGCATAGATGAAAAACGGTTTGTTTCAGTGAACTAGACCCAGTCTTAATCAGATAATCAAGCGAAACATCTTGCAAATTCATAGTAACGGACATATGAGCACCTATAACCAAAAAATAATTTTATTTTTATATTTATTCATGCTTAAGCAATATAAGCCAAAACCCACTATTGTAACTAAACTAACCATCAAAAGAGCATGTAAACTAACCGGTTGATTCATGAGTGGATTACGAATCAATGCTAGAAACTGGGCAAATGGATTCCATTGATAGAGCCATGATATCCGCTCAGGTAATAAGCTTGGCATCCACATTACAGGCGTAACAAAAAAAATAACCTGCATAATGCTTCCTACAATTTGTTCTATGTCTCTATATCGAGTGCTCATAATACCAATCACTGTTCCCCATAATATGCCATTTAAACAAAGCACTAATAAAGCAGGAACAATCAATAATAAGTGGAAACTAATCCCCGTTTTAAAAATTAAGGCTATCGGTATAAACGCAAGAATATTGTGAAAGAAAACAACAAAATTCCTAAAAATAATACGCATAATAAAAATAGTATAAAAAGATTCTTGATTACGAATATAACTTTCTGAATCAATATAGGCTGCACTGCTTTCTCTAATTAAACCAACAATCAAATTCCAACAAATAAAACCTGCCGCCAAATAAGGAAAATATTTATTTAAATCTAATTTAAACAAATAAGCGTATAGAAAACCCATGCTGTAGATCATCACAGCAGTACTCAACGTCAACCATAATGGCCCTAGCGCTGAGCGACGATAGCGTAATTGAATGTCTTGAAATCCAAGCGTGTACCAAATCAACCAATAATGTTTAACTGCTTTTATTTCTTCTATTGCTAAAGAGCTCACCTACTCACCTCTATTTGAATATAAACTGACGGGTTATCTTTGATTGCTGTAGCGTATCATTATTTAATTTCATTTGATATTCCATAAACTGGGTATAATCAAACAAACTAACGTCTAAAATACGACTATTTAACCCCATGTTAACCGCATGACAATGCGGTAACTCCAAAAAACCATCCCCTAACGCTTTCTTAATCAATTTCTACTTGAATGCCATATAAGTTAGCTGCCCACTTTACGCCCGGTTCTGGATAAACTGAAATCATTCCTCTTGGCTTTTTCGCTTTAAAATGACTCGTATATTGATGCAATCCAGGTTTTATAATAATTTGACCTGATTCGGAATCTAGAAAAACGCCTCCAGAAAAAGCATCTATATTTAACACGACTGGATCAGCGCTCTTATTATCAATCAATAATATAAGTTTATAATATGATCCCGGTACTAAAAATGTAAATTTAAACAAGTCCACTTTCATATTATTTGTTAAATAACCAAGATCATTAAACTTATAAGAAATAAAATCCCTTGCGTTACTGCTAGTACCGTTTCCATTTAATTCTGATCGATTGGCATGATCGGAATGTTCGATTTTAGAGCTTTCGTTGATGCAACCGTATGGTTATTTTAATTTAGGCAAATGATCTTCAGAAATGGTAATAACAATAGATCGGGGTGTG
>JAHZKG010000046.1 GCA_022600515.1 Gammaproteobacteria bacterium | reverse complement strand
ATTTATATTCGCGCATGGTTGTTGGATGGGCCATATCTGAGCGTATGACTTCTAAGCTGGTGATTGATGCTTTGCAAATGGCCTTATGGCGTCGTAAACCACCTCTAGGACTGATTGTACACTCAGATCGAGGAAGTCAGTGAGGTATCTAGTTGTTAATGGGTTAGGCTATAATCTCAAATATTTAATCGCGATGTTTTACAATGTAAATCAATCGGGTTATTTTGTAAAACCAAAGTAAAATTTAATTGCTTGAGTTCAAATATATATTTATATCCGTGTTATAAATAATAGATGTAATTTAGCTAAGAGAATTTTCATGGCTCGAGTGAGTAATAAAATAGCATTGGTGACCGGTGGTAGTCGGGGCATTGGCATGGCAGCAGCCGAGTTGCTCAGCCGTGAAGGGGCGCTTGTTATTATTACCGATATATTGGTTGATGAAGGCCAAGAAGTTGCTGAGCGCATTAACGGTGAGTTTTATCGTTTAGATGTTTCCGACGAAACAGAATGGGAAAGATTACTTAATACAATTCAAAAAAAACATGGTCGGCTTGATATATTATTTAATAATGCAGGCATTATTGGTTTAAACGATGATATAGGCCCACAAAACCCAGAGCATATCAGCTTGAAAGCTTGGCATAAAATTCATCAAGTCAATTTAGATGGTGTTTTTTTAGGATGTAAATATGGCATTGGCTTGATGAAGAAAACCGGTGGCTCAATTATTAATATGTCTTCTCGCTCAGGCATGGTAGGTGTTCCTAGTGCAAGCGCGTATGCATCAGCTAAAGCCGCCATACGAAATCATACCAAAAGTGTTGCACTTTATTGTGCGGAGAAAAAATATAATATTCGTTGCAATTCGCTTCATCCAGGCGCTATCCTAACTCGCATATGGGATCCAATGTTAGGTTCGGATGAAAAATCACGTCAAGACATGATAGAACATATTGCGGCCGGTATACCGCTAGGTCATATGGGCGAACCTATTGATGTTGCGAATGCCGTTCTCTTTTTGGCTTCAGATGAATCTAAATATATGACAGGATCAGAGTTAACACTTGATGGGGGTATTTTAGCAGGAAGCAGCGCCTCACTTAAAAAATAAGATCAATAAAATTATTTAAAATCATTAAAAAGGAAGTGGAATGAAAGGCAAGTCACTCAGTTTATTATTTAAAGATACGTTATTAACGGCTCCAGGTGTTTTTGATGGTTTATCAGCGAAACTGGTTGAGCGAGCAGGATTTAAAGCGGTGTATGCAAGTGGGGGAGCCATTGCTAGAAGCACCGGTAGGCCGGATATAGGCTTATTATCACTGACAGAAGTCACACAAAAAATGCGAGAAATAACGAATGCCACTGCTTTGCCTGTGATTGCAGATGCCGATACAGGCTTTGGAAATGAACTTAACATGGTTCGAACAGTACAAGAGTTTGAGCAAGCAGGCGTTGCTGCGATACACATTGAAGATCAAACATTTCCTAAACGATGTGGGCATTTGTCTGGAAAAAGCTTAATTTCTAAAGAAGAGATGTGTATTAAAATTAGAGCCGCAATTAAAGCACGCGTACAGGCTGACTTTCTTATTATTGCAAGAACAGATGCCATTGCGGTGGAAGGCTTTGATCAAGCAATAGCACGTGCTCAAGCGTATTTAGAGGCAGGCGTTGATATGATTTTTGTAGAAGCACCTGAAACAATAGAGCAAATTGAACTAATTGCTAAGCATATTGAACAACCCAAATTAATCAATATGTTTTATGGCGGAAAAACACCGCTGGTTTCTTCAGAAGTATTAAGCCAGATGGGGTATAACATTGCAATTATACCGTCTGATTTACAGCGCGCTGCCATGAGTGCAATGCAAGAGACATTAAAAGCAATTAAACAAGACGGCAACAGTGCGTGTGTTGCAGATTCGCTTGTATCATTTCAGCAACGTGAAGAGATTATAGAAACAGAAAAGTTTTTAAATTTGGTTCAGTGAACTGAGGGGCATTATGACACTTACAGAATTAAAATATGTTTTAGCCGTAGCGCAGGGAAAGCATTTTGGTCGTGCTGCAAACAAATGCTGTGTAAGCCAACCAACGCTCAGTGTGGCCATTGCTAAAGTAGAAAAGAACTTGGGTGTTCTTCTGTTTGAGCGCTTGCATACTGAACTGTAGAATTACAGACGTTGGAGAAAAAATCATACAGCAGGCACAAATCGTTATTGAGCATGTCGAATATATTAAGCGCATTGCAAAAGAGTCTAAATGCCAGCTAAAAGCTACTTTGAAATTAGGTGCGATTTATACGGTTGCCCTTATTTGTTTTCGAACCTAACTCCTAAATTAAATCACATTGCGCCGAATATTCCGTTGATTGTCCAAGAAAACTTTACCCGTGAATTAGTTAAAAAACTGCATCATGGTGAGTTAGATGCCATTTTTATTGCGCTGCGGTTAGACGAAAAATCGATTGTTGTTAAGGCGCTTTATGATGAGCCGCTGGTTGTATTGGCACCCAAAAAGCATTTATTAGCACAATCGAAGGCCGTGAGACCCAAAGACTTAGCAAATGAAACGTTATTATTACACTTCCTTCAATGGCATCGTTTTGAACCGGATAGTCCATTACATTCGTTAATAAAAACAGTTCCGCATGTCGCATTTAAAGTAAATAATTTAGCTGAGGCAATAAAAGACGAGAAAAGATTACTTGAACCTTAGGGCGTGTTGACCATTGGGCTACAGCCCCCGTCTCGCCTACGTGCCGCGGCTTGTCCGAGGCATCCAGTGGTTTTAATGTTTTTACTGCCTGGATACCGCGCATGAAGCGCGGTATCCAGGAAAGAGAGTAAGCTCTGCCGAGGCTTTTCAATGAATTGTCAACACGCCCTATTATCCATTAGATAAATTTAGTGTCGCACTTATTGAAGTAGATGGCGCGCCCATTGAGCTCATTGAAACCAGCCTAAGTGAGAAAGAGATTTGGTCTGCTGAGAATAAGCAGGGAACCAATCTTTATCCTGATTAATATTCAAGCATGTCCATGGCGTGCATTTTGACCCCAAGGTAAGCTATAATGCTCATTATTTGGGTTTCATGGAATCGAGATTTAACTATGAAAGTACGTGAAATTCTAGGTTATATTCAAAAAAATCTCGAAGAGCTAGAGAATTTTTCTGATGAACAACGCGCTTTTAGTGAGCAGCTATTAGGTGAGCTATTTGGCGATTTAGATATGGAGTATCTAAATATTACGCGTCACAATCTCACTTTAATCTCAACGAACATTCAGCATAAAGTGGCTTATTTTCAAGGCGGTATTACTAATATCGATTCTGTTATTGACGAGATAAAACAAGAGATTATCTCTTTCCAAGAGATCCAGTCTTCCGAAGAGGCTTTAGGTACTGTCCCCAGTAACTCTCTTTTAGCCGCAATGTATTATTTAGTTGATATTATTGCCGGATCCAGTGCTATGGGTGCTGGCAATGAGGAAACTGTCAACCCGCCACTGGATCACTGCAATGCAACAAAGTCTTTTTTTGAGTCTTTAGGCGAAAAAGAATCAGGCTATATTGCTTACTGTCGAGGCGGTAAAGCAAAGGACCCGAAAAAGCTTTTACCTCTTATTTTAGATATTATGGAAACGCAGTATGCTCTACTTGCCAAGAGGAGAGTCAAAGGTTATCCAAAGAAATTATCTGCAGTTGATCTTTTTTATAAAACGTCAGCCGAGTTATGTATGGCTAAAGGGGCTATGTATCTTTTACGAGAATTAGAGAAACTTCCCCCAGCATTAAGAAAAGAGTTGTCAGGCATTGCACTTCAGGACGAAAGAGTGGATACACTTTTAAAGCAGTGCAGCGAAGCCTCTATTGCCAGCATAGTGGCAAAAACAGCAGAGGGGAGTCGTTACAAAGGAGGTCACTCCGCGCAGTCTTGGCTCGGGTTAAGAGCGCTTACCAGAATGAGTAAACTGTCTACCCTATCTGATGAAGGTGCGGAAGAGTCAAATGATGCAGTATTAGAACAAGAAATCGCATCAAAATTACGTGATGAAGCATGTCAAGCATGGAAAAGCTTGGGTGCAATGCAAGACTCAGAATCTGAGCAAGCCGCTACTATTTTCAATGGGTGTTGTGAGGGGCTGCTCGGTGTTAGTAGGAATTATCTCAATGCTCTTATTGAGATAATCGCATGTATTCCACCCGAAAAGGTTTTTTATGGTCTATCTGAAACACCTACGCTTCTAGAGGTAAAAAAGGTTGTGTTAAATTTAGCTGAGCTTAAATATATTGACTTAGAGCAAGACAAGAGGTTCTTGGATTTACTTGATGAGATTGAGAGCAGACACAGCCTGGCTGCCTTACCTTATAGGTCAGAGGCTATCCAGCCATCTATATCTGGTATTTTTAAGCCAAAACCAGTGCAACCCCCAAATGAGCGTGCTGCAGCTGAAGAAGAGCAAAGCGTATACCAGCCAGATTATTGAGTCACCAGATGCTTAAATTCAAGCAGACTGGTAATACATCACCTTAAAATTGTTTTATATTAAAACAGAATATTCCTAATGAAATTAGAAACATAGGCAGAGGGGTTAGTGTACTCCTTTCTGTCTTTGGTCATAAAATATCAGTTTGATTTTAAACGGGTTATAGTGACCGTATAATGGTAATTATTTTGGAAGGTTACAATGAGAAGAAAAGATTTTATAGCTGGCATTAAAGCGCAGCTTGATGAATTGAGCACGCTATCAGAGACGCAGCAGCACTTTGGACGTCTTTTGTTAGATGATTTTTCCAGCTCTTTAGGCTCAGAACATTCAACGATGACAGCTGATAATCTGCAGGAATTCTCAGTATTAATTACAGAAATAGTCTCTTCTTATCAGGGAGAAACCAGTGGTATTCCTTCTGTTATTGACTGTATTAAGAAGGACCTTCTGACTTACCTAGAAGGGGCAGATAAACCGAGTTCGTTACCAAAGGAAGTGAAGGACAAAAGTCACGGTATGACGCGTGAGGCTCATGCAGCATGGGGAAGCTTGAGTGGAATGCAAGATGACGAATCTGAGAAGGCCGCGCCTATTGTTCGATTTTTTTGTGAGCAGCTTGGTGTCAGCGGTGATTCTATAGATAATCTTATTGAGACAATAGCTTGTTATCCACCCAAAGAGGTTTTTAATGGTTTACCTGAAAGTCCTACGTTAGACTGGCTAAAAGCTATTGTATCAAATTTAGCTGTACGTGGTTATATTGAGTTAGATCAACAAAATCAATGCTTGGCTCTACTCAGTGATGCCAAGAGAAAACAAAGCATGCGGCAGATTAAAAAACCACCAACACCTGAGCTTAATACGAATACCTATGCATTTGTTATTTTCACTTTAATTGAGGTGATGGCAGGATGTAGCAAAATGGGCATGGGGGATGAAGACTCATGTGGAATTGTTGAGGACTCCAAACGCCTTGCAGATATGTTATTTCAAGACGCTCAGTTTGTTCGTCGAATTCAGTTAATGAAAAAAGGAATGAAATCCAAGTTGAATGGAAATCAGGCTGATAAGGAGGAGTATTGGGGACTTCTTGCGCCGTTTATGTTCGCCCATGCTGTTTTGGCAGACACAAAAAAATCAAAGGTGCAAAGAGGTATTTTGCCTGATACGATGGAGAAATTCGCTGCAATTCAAAAAGAACATTTGGGTGATTGTTTGACTCATGCTGCAACGCAAGCAAAAGAAGTATATAAGTCATATTTTTTCGATGAAGACGAATGTGAGGATCTATTCGGTTGGAATCAAGAGATTGATGACCCTGATTCTAAGCTTGAGGAGTTATTAATAAACGCTCGAAAGAACGCGCTTGACGCTGTTGGAACCAGAGTTTTAGATGGCCAAAGCATCCATCTAAATATAGCTAAGCAGTGGGTGGGTACCCCGCCATATAGTCCTGTTAGTCCTTCAAGTGCTTCTCCGGAGCTAGGCGCTAAGACACCTGATTTTACTCAGGTGTCTAGCTCAGGAATTTTTAAGCCCGAACCAGTAAGTAACAAAAAACAGCCAAATCTGGGTGCTGCTGCAGAGGAAGGCGGCGACGACGAACCTGCTGCAGGTTTATTTTAAAACAATACCAGCCGGATTATTGAGCCCACTCACTTCTAAGTTTAAGCAGGCCGACAAGGCACCTGTTATTGAATTTGCATGACAGTGAAACAGGCGATTACCGATAAAATCAGGCACATAACCAGAGGTGCCTGATTGGCTGAGTCCAACATTGCCAATGCCACTAAATTGCCCATCGGTAATCTCGCAGTTTTTGGGTAAGTTACTTGTATTATTGATACCGCAAACAGACACTTGGTTGCTGGTATTATTTGCAACGTATAAAAATCTAGATAATGGATCGACTGTGACGCCTTCGGGGCCACTAAACGTGCTAGAGAAAACGGCTTGGCAGTTAAGTAATCGCTTATTGTGTACCTCACACACAGCGACACTGCTGTCTGTGAAATTTGCAACATACGCGTGCGTTCCACTCGTGTTGAGTGTGATATCAAATGCATTATCAAAACTTGAGCTGGTATTGTGATTGCATTTGCTAATGCTCCCGGTTGTCGGATTAATATCACAGGCCGAAACACCCACTAAGTTGCCTCCATTAGAGATATAAAGAATATCACCCTGAGGATTAACCGTAACGCCACTGGGTAAGAGAAACCCTGTGCCTCCGGCATCACCACATCCACTCAGTGTACCTGTTGCGGTATCTCGCTGACAAAGTGAAATTGTATTATTACCTGGATTGGCAACATATAAAAAATTACCTGTGGGATTAATGGTAACCGCTTCAGGTAAAGAGAGGCCTGTCGCTGCAGTATCGCAATTGCTCAGTCGAGCAGTTGCGGGATTCACTTGGCACATGGTGAGGCTATCTGCCCCTGCATTGGTAACATAAATATGCTCACCGGGTGCAGTAGACGAAACAGCTAAAGTATTTTTAGTGCTGGGTTTTGAGCATAAAAAAGGGTCGGGATTGCTGTTGTTTGTTTTGCAAATAACAGGGCCACCATGAATTCCTGAAGAGGGTATTTGACTGCCATCAATTTGCAGTGTGAGCAGGCAGCTTTCTTTCGCTTTAAGCGTAAAAAATTGAGCACAAACATTTGTACCTGTCGTGACTTGCGTAACACCTGATATAGGCGTCATCATGAGTTGATAAGTTACCTGTGTTTGATTGGTGACTTGGTATTGTATTGTTTCGGTAAAATTAGACGGTAATAACCAAGATGTGGTTGCATCTGCTGTAGGTGTAATCAAAAATTTAGCTTGTGCTGCTGCATGAATAATATTAGATACGCAGCAGAGTAATATCATTAGTAAATAAGCGGTTGCGCTATTTTTTAAGTTCACAAAAGTGCCTCTTATATTGCATAAAACAATGAAAATTGTAATTGTTGTGCATAAAAATGCTTAAGGCTTAGGCCTTGGTTTAAGGTCTGTCCTGTTGCAGGTGCTAACTGGGTACTTCCCCAGTCAGCTATTTCATAGCCTATTGCGGCCTTAAATTGGCTTGTGAGTGTTTTCTCAATGCCGGCACCCACTGTATAGGACACGCTGGTTTTTGTTTTGTTTTTAAAGTTTGGAAGCGGCACTTCTTCTGTGATTTTAGGTGTGTTTTTAAATTGATATGCCCGATTAAACGCAACCCCAAGACTAGCACTTAAATAAGGGCTTATGAGCGTGCTGAAATTAATAGGCAGCACACGGCCTTTAAGCGCTATATACGCATGATTTAATTTATATTGATATTCAAAATTATTAAAATTAGGATTTGCTAGCTCCCAGATGTCACCTGATAATATTGCATTGCCGGCGCCAGCAAAAACAAATCCAAATTGCTCAAGCAGTTTATTTTGCTTAAATTGTTTTGCAAGAAAGAGTTCGGCTGTTGTAAATGCTTGATTATTTTTTTCTGCGACGTAGCTTTTTTGAATATCGGGTTGCAAATAAAGCGTTTGTGTTTTATCGCCGCTGCCCCGGCTTGGGCCGGCACTGAGTCCAATAAGATATGGATGAATTGATTGATTAAATTGCTCATCTATTGTTCCAGAAAACGCATGGTTTGATATAAAAGCACAGCAGCATATAAGCAGTTGTTTGTTTAATTGTAATGGGTTCATATAGATAAAAGCCTAAATTTTAAATCATCACGATTTTTAAATTAAAATAAGGGCCGTTAAAGTTGAACGGGCGGCTCCGGGCATCGGTTGATACAATCGCCATTGTTCCCGTTGCAAACTCGGGGGTTGTTACAAATGTGCCTGGTTGCACCAGTGTGTTGGGAGAAATGGTTGAAATCGCATTAAGATAGGCGCCTACACGATATCCGGCTTCAATGGTTACTTCAGGTAAGTTCCCCCCGTGGTAATTGTAATAAAGACCTAATTTACTATCTATGCCGGGTACGGCTTGTGTTGCGCGGGGCGTGGTAATTTCTTGATGGCTGGTACCAATACCCAGCGTTGTTAAGCGCTCAGAGGTTGAAGTAAAGTTATCTTGCGCAGTAATAGAACCTACGGTGACTGTTCCTAAAAGTCGGCCAACGGCGCCTAAACTATTCTTTTTATTGTCTTGAAATAGGCGATACTGAACATCTAATCCTACATCAGGTCCGGCCCCCCAATATTTAGATACATTTTCAGTATTAAATGAAAAACTCGGGTCGGGTGATAATGCATAACTATAGTCTGTTGCTGGAACGCCGACATTATCGCTGAAAGTAATCGAAAGGGTTTGATCAACACGCAATATGTTTAACCCACCAAAAATATGAGCTTGTAGTTTTTGTCCTAGATTAAAGTGCTTAACTGCATTGAGCAAGATGCTATCAAAACCAAAATCTACGCGGCTATCAACGCGCTTAATTGCAAAAACAGGCGGGCTCATTTCATACACGGGGCCTACAAATTCAATCGTTTTTAAATCAGTATTTTGAGATGCTTGTTTAAACGCTGTATCATGGCTACCTAAATGCAGCCAATTAATCGAGGCATGAGATACATCTGTTTTTTCATCTGAAAAAAAAGCGTTGAGTCCGAGTTCAAATGCAGGAGAATAGCTCGGGTTAATGGCTTGGTAATGCCAGCTTTGATAATAAGGCTGTGTGCCTGATACAAAAACAGCATATTTCAAATTGTCACTTTGGGGTTGAAGAAACAAAAGGCCAGCGTAAAAATCAACGTGTTTAAACGGTGTTTCTTCTGATAAATCTTCTATTGTGCCGGTGTATGCGGATTGATTAACAAGACTAAAAAGAAGTGAGCAGGTGCATAAAAAGCGTTTTTTCATTGGCACAACGTGTCCTTGTTTTTTGGTTGATTGTCCTTAATCGTGCCCGGTAGGGTAATAAAGAGCATAGTAGGTTGTCAATGCAAATAGGTAATTTTCAGTTATCAAGCCAACTCATCCAAGCGCCTTTGGCGGGGATTAGTTGCGCGCCTTTTAGAGCACTTTTTTCTTTGTACGAAAAACCGGCTTATGCTGTAACTGAAATGATTTCTGCGCACTCAATACTAAATCATAGCAACTTAAATCCCCGTTATTTAGCACACGATAATCAAGAGGGGCCTTGGTGCATACAATTATCAGGTCAGGATCCGAGCCTTATCTATGACGCGACTCAAATTGCAACCAGCTACGCACCTGACTTAATTGATTTAAATTGTGGATGCCCCAAACCTAAAATCCGTGCAAAAGGATGCGGATCTGCTTTAATTAATATGCCTGAAAAATTAGAAGCCGTAATGCTCGCCATGAGAAAGGCAACGCATCTGCCTTTAACGGCAAAAATTAGAGTGGCAGGCAATACAGAAGACAATGCCTATTTAGAAGCCGCAACCATTATTGAAGCCTGTGGTGTGGATGCAATTATTGTGCATGGTCGGCATTACTCTGAAAAGTATGATGTTGAGGCGAATTATCATCAAATTCGAGCAATTGTGGAGCGCGTTAAGATTCCCGTGATTGCCAATGGTGATGTATCTGATACACACAGCATGCAAACATGCTTAGGTATGTCAGGCGCTGCAGCCATTATGGTTGGGCGCGCAAGTATTGGTAAGCCTTGGATCTTTCAAAATTTACTTGGGGATAAAAAAATACCAGTAAGAGCTGAAATTTTTAAATTATTCCAAGTGCATATTGACGCACTTGCTGAACTTGAGAGGAGCAATCAAGTGGCTTTATTTCAAGGCAGGCGCTTATTAAAGTGGTATTTTCCCGATTTAGATAGTAATCAATTGGCTTCTTGCTATAGAATTCAGGATCTTAATAATTTATATATAAAACTAGCAGCCTACTATGATTAAAATTGGACAATTGAATGAATTAAAAGTTATCAAAGCCGTTGAGTTTGGTGTTTACCTTGATGGGGATGATAAAGGTGAAATTTTATTGCCTACCAAAGTTGTTCCAGAAGGCACCCAGCCTAATGACATTCTGAATGTATTTATCTATTTTGATTCCGAAGACAGGTTGATTGCAACCACTGTGCGTCCTCGTGCTCAGGTTGGTGATTGTGCGTTTTTGAAAGTGGTTGATGTGAATCATGTGGGTGCTTTTCTTGATTGGGGGTTGGATAAAGACTTGTTGGTGCCAAGGCCTGAACAGAGTCGTCCGATGGAAAAAGGCAAATCCTATTTAGTTTATTTAAAGCAAGCTCATGACGGACGTGTTTTTGCGAGCTCTAAACTGGATTATTTTTTAGATAAAACAGCGGCGCATTTTAAAGTGGGCGATGAAGTTGAGCTCTTTATTGCGGAAGCCACAGATTTAGGTAGCAAAGTAATAATTAATCATAAGCATTGGGGCTTAATTTATTCAGACGATGTGTTTCAGCCGTTGCATTACGGGCAAAAAACACGAGGATATATTAAAACCATCAGAGACGATGGAAAAATCGATGTTACCTTAAGAAAAACAGGACAAAAAAATCGCAATGATTTAGGCGAGCGTATTCTAGCTGAATTGAAGCGTCACGATGGCTTTTTAGGCTTACATGATAAAAGCCCATCGTTTGAGATACAGCGTGTATTCAACGACAGTAAAAAGAGCTTTAAAAGTGCGATTGGCCAGCTTTACAAGCAAGGCTTAATTAAAATAGAAGCCAATGGGATTCGTTTAGCATGAAATCTTCTCGTGCGCTGCGCATACTTTGTTTGTTAATGCCCGTATATTAAACTGTTTTAGCGGGTACGGTGCCTTTATTTTTAAGTGTTGATGCAACGAATTTTGTAACTAAAATAGGAGAAACACAATCGGTTAATTTAATTAATACGATTGGCAACACATATGTTCCTAATAAGCATTGGGAAGATAAAACAAGTGTCCTGTTTGGTGTGGGGGCAACAACGTACCAAAATAATAATATGATATTTAATACAGGCCTGCGCTATTTAAACATGTCTAATATGTTGTCCAATGGTAATGTATGGCAGCTAAACACAGAAGATTATTAATAATTTAGCGTATACCTACCGAGTGACGACAGATGTTTTTTTGGTTGAAAAAGCGATTGCTTATGCTCGGTATATCATACAGCCAAGCTTTATTTTAGGGTTTGGGTATGCCCAAAAAAACCACTTATTACCAAGCAGCACCTTTATATAATCACGCAACATCAGCATTACAGACATTTACAGATAAAAAAACAGGTCAGTTTGCATATGAAGTAGGTGCTGGGTTAGATTATTTTATATTAAAGCCTGCTGTTATAGAGCTTGCTTATCGATTGATTGGTGCTGGCAAAGGGTATTTAGGATATTCGCCTTTGCAGAACACAACAGACCGTTTATCTACAGGAAATATTTATTACCATACCATTAGCTTAGGGATTAGGCTTTATTATGATCATACGTATTAAACGCATTATCTTAGGGCGTGTTGACAATTCATCAAGGCTCCTGCGTTCTACAACAAAGAACCTACGCCCCGCGGCTTGTCCGCGGGGTTCATGGATGCCGCGGATAAACCGCGGCACGTAGGCGGTACGAGGGCTGTAGCCCAATTGTCAATACACCCTACTGTTTTTTATTGCTTTATTTTCAACCATAAGCAAATGCACACAATCCTATTTTTAATATTCAGCTAGCGTCTGGAAGTAGTGCTCTGCCAAGTCAGGTAGGGCGTTACGATCCACCGACAGAGCACTTTTTTGCGGTGACCAATCAAACAGCCTATGATGTTTCTGATGCGCAATATTTTATTCATCGTTTCTTGTTAAAAATACAGAAAAAACAACGTGCAGCAATAGGTTAAATCAGCATGCTAGCGGTCGTTTGGCCGTTATATTTCGCCCCAACCAACTCGGAAGCTTTACGGGTGAATTAAAAGTGTGTGGTGGCAATGGGATATGGTGCTCGTTACTGCCGAATAACCTCAGTGCTCAGGTGATAGAAGCAGTGAAACCGCTTTGCTATTACAAGCAAAACAAATGGATACACCCCAACATAATCAATATAGCAAAGCACGGTAGCATTTTTATTGAGCAAAAACGCAAATACCTGCCCACCTCCATGTAGCTGATAATTTCAGCATAAGTTTTTTTAAAAATCATACATACTAAAAATAAAGCCCAAAAGATAATAATTTTATTCGCTTGCAATCTATTTACTTTGATTGAGTATAAGTTATTTATTTTATTGTTAAGTAATGGTAAAGTTTTTTTTGTTTTTAAAGGATTTAAAAAAGATTTAAGGAGCATCATCATGCCTAATCAAAAAGATCAAACGCCCAACCATAACAATAGCGAAGCAGCATCTAGCACAACCCAAGAAAAACCTAAACGCTCAGCTTTTTCTCGCTGGCCGACCCTAAAAAAATCCCCAACTGAACTAACAGACACAGGTTATTCTTCTGCGCACATAAGTGCTCTTTTAACTCCTGGGGCAGCCGCTTCTGACGCGAATACAGTGAGTCAAAAAGAGCTCGATACAGTTATAGCACTACAAAGAAAATTTCGCGCAACACATCCCAGCACGACAACGACTTCAAGTGCTGAAGAGCACAAAAATGATGATAAGGTTGATTTAGAAACACCGGTTGCTCCAGAGACAGCACCGCCTTCTCCTAGAGCTGCCGCTGTAATACAGCCGCACCAAGATAATGGCGGGATTGATTCAAATCCTCTAGTTGCGTCAGAAACGGTTGTGCCAGAGGCTGTTACTAGTGCAGCAATATCGCCACCGCCTTCTCCTAGAGTAGACACAGTTAGGTCACCTGAGGTCGTTCTGCCAGATCTTCCTAGGGCTAATAACGCTGTAAAGCCGCCTATGAGCGAAGAAGAAGCGTTTGAAAAAATCAAGTCATTTCGAGCAAGAAATCAGATGAGCGTACGGCCCAAGTTAGAAAAGCGGATGGCACTCAAACAAAATTTACATAAGTTGCTTACCAATAACTTAGATGATTTAACCAGTGTGTTAAAAACAAAACTCGTAAGTGATCAATACGAAGCAAAAGTGAAAGAAATTTACGACAGTATTTTAGTCGAAATCGAGCCTTTAGCTAAAAAAGCATCTAAAGAAAAACTAGATTCATTCAAAGCTTGGTTTGATGGCATGATGGAAAGCCATAAAAATTCTTTTCCTGAAAAGAATTGGATTTGGCATAATTATGTTAAAAAAGCACTCAGTACATTATTGGGTGTAATTGTTGTTGCAGCCACCCTTGTGGCGAGACCTTTTGTCGCGGGTGTTGCTGAATATGCTGGTTCATTCTTTGAAACACCTGAAACGTCTGGATTTAAGATGTTTAAAGAGTCAGCACTTAAAGCGAAAGCAACAGCTGAAGTTGATGTGGAAAATACAATCAGTACTTTGCCTGCTTTAGGGGCATAGTTAAAATAGCCTATTTAACCCATTTAATCGAAAGGTTGAATGGGTTTTTTTATTGGATCAGTCCTCATGGGTCCTGCGGGTACCTTCTCCCGGCCGCGGTAGAAGGGTTTGATTGATTTAATTTTTTTCGCTAAAGCATTTTTGCATGAAAAATTAAAACACGCTATTCTTGCTTAAGCATTATTTTATTAGGGCGTGTTGGCAATTCACTGAAAAGCCTCGGACAAGCCCTGCGAGATGGTCAGAAAATATGAGGTTAACTTTTTGAAAAATAATATGATTTAATTTGAAGCTGTACAACAACTGTGATCAAATAGCGTTTCGACACATTATCGGAGCAACGCTGTCATGCAACTGGTGAAATTATTACATAAAACCATTCAAAAAGAATTACCTTTTATTCATAAATCACGATTAAGCAACTTAATGTCAGCCTATTCCACGGCAATTGGAACAAATCAACTCACTTTAACGGGGCTTGGGCGAGAAATACAAAATAAAAATAAAACAAATAGGAATATTCAAAAAGTAGACCGTTTATTAGCTAATCCCCATCTTCAAAGTGAGAAAAATCAATTTTATCAATTTATGATTGGATATTTAATTAAAGAGAATAGTACCCCATGGATTCATATTGACTGGAGTTGTTTGAACTCAATCACTAATTTGTATGTGTTGAGATCAAGCTTATCTATGCCAGGTCGCTCTATTGTGATTTATGAGGAATGCCACACTAAAAAAGGAGAGAATAATCCGCCTGCTCACAAGGCCTTTTTAAACAGATTAAAAGAGTTGCTTCCTGCAGCAGTAAGACCGGTTTTAGTGACTGATGCTGGTTTTCGATCACCATGGTTTGCATATATTTTAAAACTTGGTTGGGATTTTGTGGGACGGCTACGAAACAGAAATCTTATAAAAATAGATGATGAACCACACTGGCGCTTTAGTGCTTCTCTTTGCGCTGTAGCGAGAAGTATAGTGAATTAAATTTAAATTGACCTTCGAAGTAACTGCCGACGTGCCTCGTTTTATACGAAGCATCGAGTGTCATGCTAAAAATCCCCTGGATAAAGCGAACAAGTCGCATTACGTAGCTGGATCACTTTAAATCCAACAAAGTGAATGTTATTTTATCATATTGTTTTATTTTAATGAATCTCGCAATTTCATCGAAAATGATATCAACTCCAAAGGAAACAAGATGCCGAAATAATTGGAAAGTATAAAAAAGACACGCCAACCCCTGTGGTCTCTGATAGGAAGGCCCTCTATGAGGATATGTTTTTTTCTGATACAACCAAAGAACGCCCGAGAAGTGCACGAGGTAGTGCACCTGCTATACTAGATAAGATAGAAGAAGCCGCTGAAGAATCGAGCTTCATGCCATCTAATTAACAGGCTAAATATAGGATGAAAAAATCAATCGTACCTGCACCCATTGATTCTACGCCTTGTTTTGTGGGTGAGAGCCCGCACTGGGATGAAGCAACGCAAGCCCTGTATTGGGTTGATATTTATGGGCAAGCTGTTTTTAAATATCAACCCAATACGCATCAGGTGCAACGATTTGATTTGCCTGAAATGGTAGGGCATGTCATACCGCTATCTGCCAAAGAAGCACTGATTAGCATGCCGAGTGGTATTTATAAGCTAGCACTTGAAACCCAAGCACTTCAGCGACTATCTGAGCTTGAACCACAGCATCCTAATAATCGCCCCAATGATGGCAAGTGCGACCCACAAGGTCGTTTATGGGTGGGTACCATTGATATGGAATTTAAAAAAGGGGCTTCTTCGTTGTATCGATTGGAGCACAATGGGGATTTAACACAAGTTTTGACGGGGTTAACGTTGGCCAATGGCCTTGCGTGGGATGTTAATAAAAATCTGTTTTATTTTATAGACTCAGATACAGCATGTGTTCAACGTTTTGATTATCATCCGGAAACAGGTGATATTACAAATAGAGCCGTAGCGTTTCAGTATGATAAAGCTTTAGGCTTACCTGATGGCATGTGCATTGACCCTGAAGGCATGCTATGGGTTGCAGGGTTTAACGGAGGGCAAGTCAGTCGCTTTAACCCAAATACAGGAAAAATACTGCAAACCATTAAGCTACCTACGCCATACATAACATCATGCGCGCTGGGTGGAAAAGATTTAAATCAGTTATTTATTACCAGCGCGAGCCATTTATTAACGGCAGAAGACAAAAAATTAGATAAGCAATCAGGCTTAACTTTTAGCGTTGAGTTGTTTTAAATATTGATTAAGTTTGTTAGGGTAGAGACCTCGCATCCAACCTAAAAGCGATAATGGAAATCCTCTGTTTTTTTTCGGGGGTCGCGTTTGTTTATATAAAAAACGGATATGCCCTGGTTTTATTGTGCTTGGCTCTTTTTTTTAGGCCGAATCTTTTCTTATGCACTTGTTTTGCTCTGGGTGCTTTTGTCGCATTACTGCATGCTTTTTTGGTGTCTTCACACGATATACCCGCTGTATCTGTATTTCCTGAGGTGGAAATCACGGGCGCTGTCATTTCTATTCCTGCTGTTACGCCTGAAAAAATGCAATTTGAATTTGAGTTAAAATCACTTGATGGACATCCCGTCAAATCACGCGCATTACTGTCTTGCTATAATCATTGCCCAAGCTTTTCAGTAGGCCAGATTTGGAGAATACAGGCCAAATTAAAAAAACCTCAAAACTTAGGAAACCCTGGCGGCTTTAATTATGTTCGTTCATTGCGTGCACGTCATATTGAGTGGGTAGGTTATACGCGATCAGAGTACTTCAAATACCTCGGAGAAAGTACGGGATTTAAACAGCGCGTACTCAACATTCGATCGCATTTATCTCAGCATTTAAATCAGCAAGTACTTGAACCTCAAACAGCAGCGATTCTTCAAGCATTAACACTTGGTTTAGGAGCGCAAATAAACCAAGACACGTGGGGGCTTTTTAGACGCACAGGCACAACGCACTTAATGGTTATTTCTGGCGCGCATATCGGCCTTGTCGCCGGCATGACTTATGGTTTGTTAAGGCGTTTGTGGTCAAGGCTTGGTACGCTTTCTATTAAAATTCCATCACAGCGTATTGCGAGCATTGGGGCCCTGTGTATGGCTTTAATTTATAGTGTGTTGGCAGGATTTGGTGTGCCTGCTGAGCGTGCCTTAATTGTTTGTTTCTTTATGTTACTTCGCAATATAGTCAGCTTATCGTTCTCTGTGTGGCAAGCTTTTAGATATGCATTGCTTGCCGTGCTTTTATTTGAACCCCATTCTGTTTTAATGCCTGGTTTTTATTTATCGTTTATTGCGGTTGGTATTTTAATAACAGCAAATCAAGTGATACAAGCTAAAGGCATTCAAAAAATGTTGTTAATGCAATTGTCTTGCCTGATAGGGCTCATGCCGCTGACCCTTTTTTTATTCTCATATGGTTCTATCAATGGATTTTTTGCCAATTTACTTGCGATTCCTTGGGTTGGATTTATTCTTATTCCGATAGGTTTGACCACTGTATTTTTAGGGGCGGGGTTATCTATGGATTCACTCGCGCATATTTTAGATAAAGCCGTCATGCTTTTATTGCAATACTTAAATTGGATAGATGGATTTGCACGATTTAATACTGATTTTTCATTTAATGCATTATGGTACGCCGGTGTTTTAATGCTTGCTTTTGGTATAACGCTCATTTTTCCAATCAAGCGATTTTTGCCTGTGATTTTTGTTTTAATGCTATCTGGACTGTATCCAAAACAAAAAAGTATTCATTGGGGAGAGGCAAGTATTGATGTATTGGATGTGGCACAGGGGTTAGCGGTTGTTATTCAAACAGCGCATCACCGATTAATTTATGACACGGGCATTAAATTTTATCGGGGAGGCGATATGGGGCAGTTGGTCTTAATCCCATATTTAAAAAAATTAAATACCAAAATGCTTGATATGGTGATTATTAGTCATCCTGATATCGATCATCGCGGTGGGCTGGTATCGTTAGAGCAAACGTATGCTATACGAGAATTATTGGTAGATGATCCTGTTTTTTATCATCGTGGCGAAAGCTGCCATCAATATCCATCTTGGCGTTGGGATGGTGTTTTATTTAATTTTTTTCCAATGCCTTTGGATTCACCTAAAAAAAATAATCATTCGTGTGTTTTAAAAATAACAACCGATTTTGGTAGCATGCTATTAACAGGTGATATTGAGCAATCCGCTGAACGTTATTTAGTAAAAAAATATGATAAGGCGCTTCAATCTTCGTTTTTATTGGTTCCTCACCATGAAAGCAAGACATCTTCGTCAGCACTTTTTTTAGCGCATGTTTCACCAAGCGCTGCGATTGCTTCGTATGGATTTGATAATCGCTATCATTTTCCACACGCACAAACAATCGAGCGCTATCAAGCACAAAAAATACCTGTTTATTCAACAGAAACATGTGGGCTTATCCGTGTTTTTCTTGATAAAAAAAGTAAAAATAAGCATCCTGAGTGCACAAAATGTAATAAAGTTTGATTTGGATTGACTCTACTATAAACACACTGTAATCTTTCCGAAGCTTTATTTCAGGAAGGTTTTCATGGGTCGTATTGTATTTTTTTTAATATCTATTTTTTTTGCTTCTAATATTGCACTTGCTTCTAATCCAATTTGTTCTCAGCAAGGCTGTGTAGCGGTTATTGATGTGGGCAGCACAGGCTCACGTCTACATGTATATACTGATGCAACGGATGGAGACACACAAACATCCACTGAAGTTTGGTCAAAAAAAATCACTCCAGGGTTTGGAACACTTAAGCCTAAACAATCACATATTAATGCTTATTTAGATGAGTTATTTCAAGGTGCGCCTAAAGATTTCCCTGTTTATTTTTATGCATCGGCTGGCATGCGTCTTTTACCGAGTGAGTATCAAACGCAATATTATAATATGGTAAACGATTGGTTTGAACATTCGCAATGGAGCTTAAAAGAAGCAAGAACCATCACAGGTAGTGAAGAAGGTATCTTTGCATGGCTTTCGGTTCATGAACAATTAAGACGAAACCCTAATGCTACAATTCCAGATAACTTGAGTGTTATGGATATGGGTGGTGCATCAGTTCAACTGATCACTGCTGTTGACTCAGCACAAAATAATAATACCAATGATTATGTTGATATTCATGTTCATGGAAAAAAACAAACGTTGTTCGTGCATAGTTTTTTAGGGCTAGGCCAAACATTAGTGTCGGATCAGTTTTTGGATGAACCGAGTTGCTTTCCGGAAGGATATTTATTGCCGGACGGTTCTTTGGGGAAAGGGGATGCTGGGGCTTGTGTTAAGCAGGTTTCAAAACTAATTGATGGGGTTCATGCAGTGAAAAATGTACTTAATCCCGCATTAAATCAAGAAACACTAAGAACTTGGTATGTCATTGAAGGCCTTGCCTATTTGGCCAAAGAAGCGCCATTTAACCAAAATAAAAATACAATAACCAATGATGAATTATTTCAGCGAGCTGAATCAACTGTGTGTCATCGTCCATGGGAAGATATCCGACGTGATTATCCTGAAGAAGATAGGTTATCTCGTGCATGTCTTAAGGCCTCTTATTATCATGCTTTAATCAGGTCGTATGGTATTGACTCAAGTCAACCGATTAACCTGGTACCAAATATCTCTAGTGTTGATTGGACCCTGGGTGTGGTCTTGCATCAAGGCTAGTCCTCAAGCTATAATTCGCCTCGTTATTTGCCGTTGTAGCTCAGTTGGTAGAGCAATTGACTCGTAATCAATAGGTCGGGCGTTCGATTCGTCTCAACGGCACCAGTAGAATCAAGCACTTAAGACAACAATGCTTCTAAGAGTAAATGCTGGGGTACACTTCGGGGTACACTTAACAATTTCCTGCTAACAAAAAAATTCATTTTAAAAGCCAACTTATCCTAAATAGATTTTAGTAATATTAATTCTTGAATGTCCGATTTCGCGAGAAATAATCATCCGTGCTTGGCGATCCAAATCTTTTTCAATACTTTTCAAATTCTTAGAACTCACGCCTCCGGCCATCGGACAGATTAATCCCTTTTTCCTTGGATCAAGTGCTCGTGTTAATTCATGATAACGACGCTGAGCATAAGCATGTCGCAGGCCATGCAGTTTAGAAACCCCCATTGCTTTAGTTTGCGTCTGATAATGGCTTAAATGCTGCTTGTAAGTACGACCTACAGGAATCAGCGATTCGCCTGGCTTAATCAGTTTAGATATTTCAATAAGCCACTGACGTTGTTTTTCATTTGTGATACTTAAGGTTCGGCCGATGCCACCTTTCGTCCAGCTGGGTTTTATTTTAATGCTTCGTCCATTCCAGGCTTCACTTAAAACAAACTTCATGGATTCTTCACGGCGAAGCCCGAACAGTGCTTGGCCTTCAATTGATAAACGAATATGTGGATCTGTGCACTTGCTGAAATCAATGTGATGAATCGCTTTGTTATGCTTAGGCGCATAGCTTCGCTTTTCAATTTGATACGCATCATTTTTAGGTTTTACCAATTTAGGTTTTTCCATGGCTTTTGATGCTTTTCTAAGCTTGGCCATGTAGTTTTTGATGGTGCCCGTGTTTTTCCCCTGATTTTTCCAATGGGCTACAAGTACATGTATGTGCTTTGGCTTAAGGCCTTTGATATGCGCGAGTTTAAAACCAAGCGCATGTAAATCTTTTACGCAGCGATTCAACATATGCTTCATGTCAGCTTTACTAGCGTAGGAGTAACCTTGGATTTGCTTGATGAGTTCATTGATGGAGAATTGTGCGCTTTTTAATTTGTGATTAGCCACGCAAATACCCCCACAGACTGGTGCGAGACTTCAAGCCCATCTCATCCATGATGGTTAATGTCGTTTTGTAGTGACTGAGCGTTGTTATTAATTCTTTTTGACGTTGTTGTGCGTACAAATACCGGTATGCCTTTTGCGATGGAAGCTTTAAAGCGCGTATAGCCTCTCGCCAGGCAAATAGCACCGCATCGTACCCATGGCTTTTGATTAAATTTTTGTGGGTTTTGGTTAGTTCAGCTAACTCGTTGAGAATCTTTTTTTGCTCTGGGTTTTGAAAGGGGACACATCTGTCTTCGCTATTAAATGTAATTTCTCGCGTGAGCCACAGCTGATGCTCTTGAACATGGATGGAAGGCACAATGCGCATGGCTTCACTTAGGGTTAATCCAAAATGAATTTGGAGTCCTAATAGAACTCGTGCAATGGGGGATTCAGTTTGTTTCCAAATTGTTGGATTAATGCTGGGGCGTTTTTTATTTTTAAGTTTTTTCTTCTGGCCTAAGTTTGGATTTTCGAGTGCGCTGGTTTCATACCCAAAACTTATCAGAAATTCTCGAATGATGGTCATGTGATTCATGATGGTAGAGGGTTTTATTTTTCTCTTTTTCCAAAGTGTGACAATTTTATGAAACTGTTCAGGGGGCAGGGCCTCCCATGTTGAGGGAGCATCACCAAGATAAAATAAATCGTCGATGAGTTTGTAAATAATATAACGACGTTGTTTTTTATCACGTAAACAGCCGGAGCGATTGTTTTGAATATAATGATTGGCTGTTTGTCGTAATGATTTTTTTCGCATAAGTTAAGCCTTTAAAAATGTTTGCCCTGACGTGTTAAGTGTTAGTTGAGCAGTTCACTCAAAGGTGATACTTGGCTTACGCCACAAGGCTCACAGCGGCAAATCAGTTGTAGATATCAAACAATGTTTTTGAGTTGGTTTTCTCCTTAGATTTAAATAAAAAAAATGCATAGCAAAACAACATAGCTAAGCGCTTAGGGTCAATACAGGTTTGTATTGTGAGGTTCAAATTCAGATTGAATTTGTCCTGGCTGGCTACAGAAGGTCCTGAAGAAATCAGGTGATGGTTTAAGGTTCTCGACTAAACGTCCGGCCACTGGGTTAGAGAATGATGGTGGCTTTGCATAAGACCCGAAGGTTTCACCAGAATTTCGCTGGCTCATCAGTTATGCTTTTGCTTTATTAAAATTTATCAAAAGGGTGCTTGCTGCGCAAGGATTTAGGCCGTGTTTTTTGTTCATTCCCGTTCTGCGGGATTGAATATTGATACTTAAGTAGTTTGATTTCATGTGGAAAATTTTGAAACGCATGTCTGCGTCACTGCAGATAAAAGCATGCTGCAGTGACGCAGGAATCTATTTAAAACGTTTTGTGATGAGTGCCAATAACGCGTTTTTGAAGTAAGATGATGCTTTATTGGATTAAATAAGCACGCTTATGGCAATGTGGAATGACGTTTTAAAAAAGATTGATACGAATAAAACACCACAAGCATTGATAAGCTGCTGGGCCAGTAACGCTCAACAGATTCACTTGGTCAGTGAAGGCGTTAATTTAGTGTACCGTTTTGAGCAAGCAGGTCTTGGTTATTATGCTCGATTAACACATGCTTCACTTCGAAGTGAAACGGAGCTGAAAGCAGCCCTTGCATATCAACGACACTTGTTTAGTCATGGTGTGCCTGTTTGTGAGCTATTAATTTCTTCGAATCAATTATGGGTGGAGTCTTTCCAACAAGGTGATGAGGTATTTACTGCGCATGTGTGTCGTGAAGTACCAGGTACGCCAATTCATTTTGATTATAAAAATATAGCGTTATATGGGCACTGGGGGAAAGTGCTTGGTCAATTACACCGTGCAGCAAAAAATTACGACCAAGGTCAGCATGAATATACGAGTTGGGATAGTTCACTGGGTGAATTACATGAGTATGCTCCTCATGAATCACAAGTATTACAAGATGTCCTAGATGAAGTAACGCTATTTTTCAAAGCTAGAAAACAAACCTCAGAAAATTTTGGTTTGACGCATGGTGATCATCGAGAAGGTAATGTTTTGACGGACGGGGAACAGGTGCACATTATTGATTTTGATCTACCAAGCAAAAATTGGTTTATGGAAGATCTTGCTCGTCCCTTTTTTCATCCCATTATACATGATGAGGAAAATTGGCTAGATAAAATGAATGCCTATCTTGATGGTTATTTTTCAGTCATGTCTGAAGATAGTGTTG
Source organism: Gammaproteobacteria bacterium (assembly GCA_022600515.1). Taxonomy (GTDB): domain Bacteria; phylum Pseudomonadota; class Gammaproteobacteria; order Legionellales; family Legionellaceae; genus JAALKW01. The sequence goes on along the minus strand of JAHZKG010000046.1, from coordinate 1,473 downwards.
ACTTAAGTGCCTTTTCAAAACAGATTCAGCTGAAAGCGCTAGAAATTTATTTGTGGACCAAAAATAATTGGAGTGGGGATGTGGCGCCAGGTGGGCTTGATACAAAAAATTGGCTACAGTGTATTTATCAAAAATTGATTAATAACGACTGGATACAGAAATTACCTCAAGAATTAGTATAATGTCATAAGCAACATCAAACAATTGAAGTTGAAAACACCTCCGACCGTAGGTCGTATTAGGGGCACCAAAATTCAATTTTTTACAAAGAGTTGCTAAATGTTGTTGGTTTTCTTTCAATCACATAATTATCTAACATCAATCCTTTATGCTCTATTTTACCAGCATATTGCATTCCCACTTTCTTTAAAATATTTGATGAACGAATATTATCAGGGTGCACGGGCGCTATTATCTTTGACAAATTTTTAACATTTAAACCCCAATCAATAAGCGCCATGGCTAATTCAGTACCATAACCCTTACCCCAATAACGCTTGAAAAATCGATATGCTAATTCGATATCGGGCTGATCAAGTTTATAGCACCAATGAAATAAACCTGCTTGCCCGATAAAATCACCTGTATTTTTTTCATAAGCACAGAAGAATCCCAAGCCGTAGTCATTATAATAACCTTCTGAACGTGACAAATTATCTTTCACTTGTTCAGGAGTTTGTATCTTTCCAGTACCAAACTCAGGGCCATCATTTACAGCATAACTCATTACCTCTGAGTCAGTGCGTAATGCCAGTAAATCATCGTAGTTTTTCATTGTTGATACTGTTAATTTTAATCGTTCAGTCTCTAAAATTAAGGTCATAATGATTATCCGTTTTTAACTTTATTAGCAAAGTTATTATTCATTAGATTCACCCGTGTGTAAGTGATACTTCATTCCTTCATGTGTTGCTTTAAATCCAAGTTGTTCATAAAATTGTTTTGCGCGCGTGCGTTTTTTATCGGTGGTAAGTTGTATGAGAGAAGCATTATTTTTATGTGCAAGTTCAAAGGCAGCGTGTATCATCCATTCACCAATTTTTTGTTCACGATAATTTTTTGCGATACGAACAGCTTCAATTTGCATACGTGTAGTCCCCATGTACGTGAGTGATGGTATAAACGTTAAATGACACGTGCCAACAACTTCATCATCTAACGTTACAGCCATGAGGTATTGGTTCGGGTCTGTATCAATACGATGGAATGTATCAATATAACGTTTATTTAAATGTTCACTGTTCTCTTCACGTATTTTGCCCAGTTCATCATCTGCGAGCATTGCTATAATAGCTTGTAAATCGGTAAGCGTTGCTTTGCGGTGTCGGAGTTTATTCATGCATCTGATCTTTATAAGAAGATGTCATATGATGACATGAATTAAAAGATGAAATAAATACAATAGATCATTTAACCTCAGTGTTATTTCAAATTGAGTTAAAATAATACTTTACTTTCACGTTACGTGATCCT
>JAHZKG010000045.1 GCA_022600515.1 Gammaproteobacteria bacterium | reverse complement strand
GATGACAAAAAGCAACAGATAGGACAAGAAATATTAACTATTTTAAGTGGCAGCATGAAGCCTTATAATCCAGAAAAAATACAGTTATCCGTTGAGATTTTAGACCTTTCCCCGAGCTATTTTAAGCAACTCTCAGGGGGGCGCCAGTAGCACTCAGATAATGGCATCACGCTACAGAGCACCACTAGCTTAATGCGCTAAGCTTTCAAAGTATAGATTTATAGATCGTCTTGATGCATGAAATAATTATAACGTAGAATTATGTTTTTGATCATAATGAGAGGTAAAAAATGCTGTATGGGAGGCACCGCCATTTTTATTTATTTGATAAGTCAAAGAGCGCTCAATTTCGGTTGAATTTAGAAAGCGCAATAGAAGAAAATGGTCTTCTACTGCAAGAGATATCAAACGATGCGATAGATAAAAAACTGGTGTTACTTGCCGTTCGACAAAATGGTTTAGCACTTCGATTTGCACCAGAAGAATTTAGAAATGATGCTGAAATTGCACGAATTGCAGTGCAGGAGAATAAGCATGCGTTTCTGTATGTGTTGGGGGGAGCCAGAAATGATATTGCTGTGCAGTTTAAGCGTTGGATACGCCCTAATATAAATAATTTTTTGGTTGGCTTTGTTGCAGCGACATGTATAGGCAGACAAGCCAGTGACTCGAAACTGCCTTTATTTGCTTTGGGGTTTTTGGGCACTTTGGGGGGCAGTGTGTCGATAATGATATCTTGGGATGACGATGATGATGCACTCGATGATGATGCGAGTCCAAGCATGTTTTAGGGACACGCCCTAGCCCTCACTTATTATTTTGGGGGAGAATGAGCTCATTAAACCAATATTCAATTTGCTTGAGTGCTTGGTTGGTATACATTTCTGATGGGTTAATTAAAGTGCAGCCAGCGTTTTTTACTTGCGTTAAAAGCAAGCTGGATTTTTTTGAATAATCAATGCTCATAAAAGTTAATTTATTTGAACGATAAGGCTTAATTATTTTTAATATCCATGCTGCATTTGAGTCCGTATCAGGGATGGTATGAATAATCATATCTATGTGATTGATATGATTAGGATTAAATAAATTAATATCATATGCGGTGCCAGATACCTGTTTTGCAAGCGCTTCAGCGGTAGATAGGGTTCTATTCAAAATGGTAATCGACAATGGCTGTCGTCGTGCGCATTCATGGGCAATCGCTTTTGCAGCGCCCCCTGCGCCAATGATTAGAACATGGCGTCCTTGAATCGCTTGTTTTTCTTCAATCGCATCGAGTGCACCCACACCGTCTGTATTGGTTGCATAGAGCTGCTGGTTTTTAATTAAAATGGTATTTGCCGCGCCAATAGACTGGCAGTTTAAATCAGGCATATCAATATGAGTCATGACTTTTTCTTTGAGTGGCATGGTAATACTTAAGCCATGAAACGGTAAGGTTTTAATTAACTCAAAAAACGCAGTGAGTTCATCTGGATTTAATTTTATTTTCACATAAACAGCATTAATCTTGCGTGCATTCAATTGCTTGTTATGAAAGAAATGCCCAATGCTTTGTTCAACAGGATTGCCTAGCAAGGCACATATTTTAGTTTTTTTGTTGAGTTGTTTTAAATTGTAGGTATGGAGTAGGCTGTTTACATCAGGGCAATCGGGTACAGGCGCGTTATTTTTATTGATGCTGGCATAGGTAAAATAATTACCTAAAGCGGCACCAATGACACGTGATGGTAAGCCTAAAGCACCCATGCAGTGTGCAACTAACTTAAATTTTTCTGTGTGTTTTTGTATGAAATGTAAGACACGTAAATTATCTAAAGCGGTTGTGGCGTACGTAACAATTTTGTATGCGCTAACATGCGGATGAAGCATGCGGGACAAAATAGTATCTAAATCTTCAGGTGTGTCTGAAAAGTGATGGTATGAGCGGATGATTTTAATTACTGGATAGGCTGTATGAAGCTCAGTGATAAATGCATCGGTTACAAACGATTCTATATCAATATAGTTTGGATTCAGTGCTGCAAGCGCATATAAAAGTGTCAGGCGTTGGGCTTCAGTGCCTTTGAAATGCCCGCCCATTGTCGTTGAGCGAAGGGTTATAATATAAGGTATTTTAATTTGAGAGATGAGGTTTGTGATGCTGGGGATGTCTTGGTTTATTTGTGTTAAATAATCAAGGCGTAACTCCATAATATCCACTGTGCCTTGAGTCGCATGAATGGCTTTTTCGAGATTAGATATCGTTGTTTCAGCAATAATTGCAGTGATCATCGTCATGGGGACTATTTATCTTATGTGGTGTTCAAACAAATAATCAATGGCTTGGTCTAAAAGCGCAGGGTCAACCGTGTGAGCATACGCATTATTTGCATTGAATACCGTGCCAATTGCTGATAATAAAACAAATCGAGGTTTGTTTTGCTTGGTTTTTTTATCTAGATTAAAGGCTTTTATTATATCTTTTTTTGAAAAAGTGCATTGATAGATGCTAGGCTGATTTAAATTTAAAATAAGTTGCTTAATGCGCTCAAAATCAGTATCAGAGAGCAAGTTGAGTTGATGAGATAAATAACTTTCTACAAGTATGCCGATTGCGACGGCTTCTCCATGGCTGAGTGCATATTGGCTTGATATCTCTAAGGCATGTGCAATCGTATGACCAAAATTCAACATTTCGCGTTGCGCCGTTTCTTTAGGATCGGATAAAACAATGGCTGATTTAATTTCACAACTCTGTTTGATGATGCTGAGCAAGGTGGCTTTGTTTTTTTGTTGTATGTCATCTATGCTTGATTCGAGCACGGAAAAATACTCGGCATCATAAATTAAGGCGTGTTTAATGATCTCAGAAAAAGCATGCAGGTATTCATGGCTTGGTAAGGTCGTTAAGTAATTAACATCAATAAAAACAGCGTGTGGATGGGTGAAAGTCCCGATTAAATTTTTCCCATAATCGGTATTAATACCGGTTTTTCCGCCATTTGAAGCATCAACCATTGCGAGTAAAGAGGTTGGAATATAAATAACTGGGATCCCGCGACAGTAAGTGGCCGCAATAAATCCGGTTAAATCAGTGATCATCCCGCCACCCAGAGCAATCATGAGGGTGTCGCGATTGCATCCGATGGATAGCATTTTGTCCTCGATGTGATGTTTTACTTCTCGTGATTTTGAGCGCTCACCGGGTGGAATGGTGATAAGCTCTGCTTTGATTGCGTGAGATGTCAGGTGATGCAATAAAGGTTGTGCATGGTGTGCCGCAACGTGTTCATCCGTAACAATCACAATACGTCCTGTTGTGGCTTGGCACATCTGAATGAGCGTTTCGGAAGATAAAACAGGTTCAAAATACATGGGCTGTTCCATAAATTAGGCCTCTATGTTAGCGCAGCGATTAAGCAATACGGCGTCAGCAAGGACGATGGAGCACATAGCTGACACAACAGGTACAGCACGAATTGCAACACATGGATCGTGTCTTGAGCCTTCGGGGAGTTTAAATATTTGCGACTGACCTTGATAATCAACGGTATTTTGTTCTTTTTTAATGCTCGATGTGGGTTTAAACGCAACGCGACCGATGAGTGGCATGCCGGTTGAAATGCCGCCTAAAGTTCCGCCTGCATGATTGGTGTTTGTCGGGTTATGCGTATTATTTTTAAATTCATCATTATGTTCTGAGCCTTGCATACGTGCCGCATGAAAGCCTTCACCTATTTCAAATCCTTTGGTTGCAGGTAATGACATCATGGCTTTGGCAAGGTTAGCCTCTAATTTTTCATAAATAGGGTCGCCCAAACCACCAGGCATATTTAACATAAGAAACTCGACGATACCTCCCAGAGAATCGCCTGTTGTTTGTGCTGCGTCCATGGCTTGTATCATCTGACTTTCTGCGACTGCATCAGGACAGAATATAGGGCTATTATACGTATTTTGATTGATTGCATCTGTATCAACGCGGGCATGATCAATATTAATTGCAGCAATTGATTTAATATAAGATAAAACCTGTATATTTGAGGCATCTAACATTTTTTGTGCGACTGCACCTGCTGCAACACGGCATGCGGTTTCTCGCGCAGACGCGCGTCCACCACCACGATAATCGAATACGCCATATTTTTTCGTGTAGGTATAATTCGCATGTCCTGGTCGCAATAAGTGTTTAATCGGTTCGTATTTACTGCTGTCCGAATCGTGATTCAAAATAATAATGGATATCGGGGCGCCGGTTGTTTTGCCTTCAAAAACCCCTGAATAGATTTCAGCTTTATCAGGCTCTGCTCTTGGCGAGGTATAAAGACTTCTTCCCGGGGCCCGTTTTTCCAAGGCAAGATTAATATCATGGTTGGATACTTCAATGCCCGCAGGACAACCATCAATCACAACACCAATGGCTTTACCATGTGACTCGCCCCAGGTGGTTATCTTAAATAAGGTACCGAATGTATTACTCGCCATGAGAGTGCCTATTGTTATAAAGTTGATGAATACTAGAAGCAATGTCTTCAATTGTTCTGTTGCTTGTGTCGATGATAATATCCGATATATTGCTATAAATCGTATCTCTGCTGCGTAAATAGTGCTTTAAGTCGCTTGTTTTATTGTCTTGATTGATAAAACGAGGAAGCGTATCAGCTGCTAATAATCGCTCATAGAGTGTATTGTACTCGACTTGAAGGTAGATTATTTTGCCCAGCGATTTTAAATGCGCAACCGTATTTTTCTCAAGTACAGCGCCACCACCAGTCGCAATGATTGTTTTTGTTGTTGGCTGAATGCGTTGTATCAGCTTTACTTCGAGCGCTCGAAAGGCTACAGCACCTAATCTATTATATATTTGACTTATTGTCTGTTGTTGTCCGTGATGCGCGAAATAATCTTGAGTAATCAAGTCATCTGTATCGATTAAATCATAAGAAAACAACCGGCTATACGCTGCGGCAACGGTTGATTTTCCTGATGATTTGTAACCACATAAAGTAATCGTCATGTGAGTATCTCAATTGAACAGCCAAGGGATTTCATGTTCTCAAAAAAATCAGGGTAGCTTTTTTTGATGCATAATACACCGTGAACGGTTGATTGCATCTTACATCCAAGCGCTGCAATCGTGAGTGACATGGCTATTCTGTGGTCGTGATGTGCATTAAGACTTGTTTCATGTAATGCGGCTTCTTGGATAATAAGCGCATCGGGTTGCTCTATTATATTGGCCCCCATTTGATTGAGCTCTAACGTAATTGCAGCTAAGCGGTCGCTTTCTTTTTTACGTGCAATGCCTGCATTAAGTAAGCGGGTGGTGCCTTTTGCATAACAGCCAACTACAGCAAGAATGGGCAATGCATCGATAAAATCATTGACATCAATATCACATCCAATGAGTTGGCCCGAGGGATGTATTACCAGCGCAGTTTTTTCCACTGTAATCTTTGCCCCCATGTTTTGGAGGGTTTGAATCAGTTGCTTGTCTCCCTGGGCATCTAACATATCGATGTTTTTTATTTTAATATGCGACTGCGTGATTAACGCTGCAACAATAGGATAAGCAATAGAACTAAAATCGCCAGGAACAGTGTATTCAAAAGCCGAAACCACTGAGCCACCGGTTATTATATAATCAGCATAATCTGTGTGGCTATATTGAATGCCCAGCGTATCAAACCAAGCCAAGGTTAAACCGACCCACGGTGTTTCACCTGGGTTCTCAACATGGATGGTTGTCGTGCCATGTAGAAAAGCACTTGCTATCAAGAGAGCTGAAACAGGCTGAGAGTCAGCGCCATCTAAAACAGCATGCCCCGAAGCAATAGGGCCGCTGATTATTATCGGTGCATGATCATCGTTTTTGGTTGTAGCACACCGTGCGCCTAAGTCAGATAAGCCTTTCATGAGTGGGGTGACCGGCCGGTTAAAGCGAACAGAATGATCGCCTGTCAGCACAACATGCCCGTCGGTTAATGCGGCAATCGCTGCGATAAAACGCAAGACTTGACCTGAATTACCGGCATTAATCACATCATCAGGTATGCGTGGTTTGCCAGCAACACCGATGATTTCAATCAAATCATCAGCCTGCTTAATGTGAGCGCCGAGTTTTTGACAAGCATCCAGCATGGCTTGTGTATCCGGCGATTTCAGGTAATTAAAAATCTTACTGCTGCCCTGCGCCATGCTTGCAAACAAGATAGCTCTGAGCGTATGTGATTTAGAAGGCGGTGCAATCACACTGCCAGATAGCTTTGAATGGCTTATTTTATAACGCATCACACTGCACCTCTTTAACATGCATATTAAGGGCCGCCCCAATTTTACGCAGTGTACACATCATGTCTGAAAATGTCGCTGTTGAAATGGTTTGGGCGGCATCAGAAATTGATTCATCTGGTGTTGTGTGCACTTCTACAATCATGCCATCAGCCTGCACGGCAATGGCAGCATTTGCCATCGGTGGCACGGCACTTCTTAACCCAACACCATGACTCGGATCAATAATAATGGGAAGATGTGTGAGTTCCCGCAAAAGAGGGACCGCTGCTATATCAAGCGTATTTCTACTATACGTTTCAAAGGTTCTAATGCCTCGTTCGCATAAAATCACATGTGGATTGCCAGCGCTCATGATGTATTCAGCAGCAGATAAAAATTCTTTATAGGTCGCAGATAAGCCGCGTTTGAGTAAGACGGGTTTACGTGCTTTTCCAACTGCTTTTAGCAAGCTATAGTTTTGCATATTTCTTGCGCCAAGCTGCAAAATATCCACATATTTTTCAACCAGTGCAACATCATCCGTGCTCATCACTTCAGATACACAAAGCAAACCAAACGCATCGGCGGCATCACGTAAAAATTTGAGGCCTTGTTCACCTAAGCCCTGAAAGTCGTACGGCGAAGTTCTCGGCTTAAATGCCCCGCCTCTTAATACCGTCGCACCATCCTGGCTTACTTTTTTTGCAATCGAAAATATTTGCTCTCTGGATTCTATCGTGCAAGGACCAGCCATGACAATAAATTCATCTCGTCCTATGTCTAATCCGTTGATCTGAATAACGGATTTATTTTTACGAATATCTTTCCCAACAAGTTTGAATTGATTATTGAATGGCGCCACTTTTTCAACGAAAGGGAAATTTTCAAATAGCGATAGACATACGCTGCTGTCGACGCCATTAATAATTGCTATCACCTTGTGGTTGTCTTCTATTTCAAGGGTTGTCTCAAACCCCATAGAATGCAATCGCTCTCTTAGGTTCTCGATTTCGTTGAGTGGAGCATTTTTATTTAAAAAAAGTATCATAATATCACCTCGGGTCAATTTCAATTGCTAAATTTTTCAAATCGGCAGGACTTGCTCCATGAGAAATGGCATCTACAAATGCAGATCCAACGACAAAACCGTCCGCATGCTTTAATGCTTGTGCCGCAAGTGCGCGATTTCCAATGCCAAATCCGCTGATAACGGGTTTATCTGAAAGTGTTTTAATGCGCTTTACTTTTTCTGCATAATCAGGAGGCAGCGTGGTTTTAACGCCCGTTGTGCCATGTCTACAGACATAATAAAGAAAAGAATTACAGTATTGATTTATTTCTTTTGTTCGTTCTTCGTGGGTTGATGGAGATACGGTCCAAATAGGTTCAATATTATTGAGCTTACACGCTTGAATATAGGCTGTTGATTCTTCAAGCGGTAAATCCACAACTAAGATTCCATCCACGCCAGCCGCCGCACTATCTGACATCATCTGATTCATACCGATGGCGATTAACGGGTTATAGTATGTAAATAATATGATGGGAACGTATGTTTGTTTTTTGATATTACAGATAGTATTTAATACTGAATTAATAGTCACAGATGCATCCAGTGCCTCGTTCATCGCATGTTGTATGATTGGGCCATCAGCAATGGGATCAGAAAAGGGCATACCGATTTCTAAAATATCCACACCACCTGCAACAAGTGCAGACGCTGCTTTTTCTGTATATTCAATGCTACGTTGGCCTGCCGTAATGTAGGCAACAAACGCTTTACGATCACTAAAAACTGGCTTAAATAAATTCATATTAATCCCTCGGACAGTAAGTTTGGTAAATCTTTATCACCACGACCTGACAAGTTGATTACAACAATGGTGTTGGGATCCAAATTTTTGGCTTCTCTCATGTAAAAACCGAGTGCATGCGCAGACTCTAGTGCAGGGATAATCCCCTCCGTTTTAGATAATAGTTTAAAGGCCATCAATGCTTCTTCATCTGTGACTGCGTCATATTCAACCCGTTTATTTTCGTATAGTGCTGCGTGCTGCGGGCCAATCATCGGATAATCGAGTCCAGCAGAAATAGACTGTGTCTTGCTGACTTGCCCATCGCTATTTTGTAATAGATAGCTATAACATCCATGTAAAACGCCAGGGGTGCCGCCAGCAAAACGAGCCGCATGTTCACCTGGTTTGCTGCTCATGCCACCTGCTTCAACACCGACAAGCTTCACGGTTGTGTCATCTATAAATTGAGAGAAAATACCAATAGCATTTGACCCGCCACCCACACAGGCAATAATTAAGTCTGGATTTTTAGCACATATTTGCTGGCATTGTTTGTGTGTTTCTTCCCCAATCACGGATTGAAAATATTCGACCATTTGAGGGTAGGGATAGGGACCAAGTGCCGATCCTAAACAATAATGTGTGGTTTCAAAATGAGACGCATAGTCTCTGAGGGCTGCATTCACAGCGTCTTTTAATGTTTTTGAGCCGGTACGGACGGGAATAATTTCAGCGCCAAGCAACTTTATTTTTTCAACATTAGGTAATTGGCGCGCTATATCTTTCTCGCCCATGTATATCACGCACTGAAGATCAAGATGCGCACATGCAGTAGCTGTTGCCACACCATGCTGACCTGCACCTGTTTCAGCAATGATTCTTGTTTTGTTCATTTTTTTTGCTAACAGGCACTGTCCTAGGGCATTATTAATTTTATGTGCCCCTGTGTGTAGTAAGTCTTCGCGTTTTAAAAATACTCGTGGGCCGTTACATGCTGCCCTAAATCGTTTGACTTCAGTGAGCGGTGTTTCGCGGCCGGCATAGTTTTTAAGTAGATATCTAAATTCTGAGACAAAACACGCATCGTGTTTTAGTTTTTGAAAATCAGTGGCCAGCGCTTTGATTGGCGCCATAAGTGATTCTGGCATGTAGATACCGCCAAACCCTCCAAATCGAGTCTGCGCTTCATACGACTTGCTATTGCGTTGTAAAATAAATTGTTTGATTAAATTAATATCTTTTTCGCCATGAGCGTTTTCTACACCGCTTGATACATCCACGCCGTTTGGATGACAGCTATTCGTTACATGGGATATATTGTGATGGTTTAAACCGCTGGCAACAAAATATCTAAATTCTCCTGCTGCCTGTTGAATGTGCTCTGTGATGATACGCTCACCTGAGCCTGCTGCAGGTCCGTCAAATAAGAGATAATCACGATTGGGATCGAGTGCTTGTATCAACTGCTTATCTTGATTGATAACCGCCCCAGATTTATCTATATTTAAAACATATATTCTGACGAGATGTTCTGGTAATTGCGTATGTTGCAGACGAGGCACGTCACCATGAAGCTGTATAGCCGTTATATTTAATTTTTGAGAGAGTTGGATTATTTCTTCAGCGGTTTGCGTAACACAAACGGCGACAGGTATTGCACCGCCACGCGCTGTAGATTCAACAATTGATTGCGCTGTGTTGAAATCAATATGACGTTTTGATGGGGCGTGAAAAATCATTCCAATATAATCAGCACCGAGTATAGCTGCCTGGTAGGCAATATTGGGATGTTTTACCCCGCATATTTTTATTTTGGCTTGAGTTTGTATTATCCCAGACATAACACACCCCTCATTTGGGCAAGTATCACAGCCGGTTTTTCAGCTGTAACCAATGCTTCACCTATGAGTACAGCATCAAACCCCGCTTGATTAATTTTTTTAATATCATTTGGTGTTTTGATTGAAGACTCAGCAATTTTTAAAATATGATCAGGGATGTGTTGTGCTAAATG
>JAHZKG010000044.1 GCA_022600515.1 Gammaproteobacteria bacterium | reverse complement strand
GCTTTCTTGGCGTGGGTCTCGAATTACTGAAAAACAATCGACTAATGATGTTGTCGTCACCTTGCTTTGCTCCTTTTATTACAAAGGAGACATAAGATCACATTATTGGATTAATTTAAAGTCACACGTGATCTCGCCCTGCATCAACACTGCTTTTCCTCCCTTAACTCATCAATTTTTTCCTTAATCTCACCAATCTCACCGCTCATAATTCTTGTTGGTTTCGAGCATAATCCAGCAGAAAAACCACAATTCAGAGCAGAGTCGTATTATGCTAACCTAATATTTCGAAATAAGCCAAAAATTAAATCTCCAGTAAGACCTTCCCAGACAATCGATGACACATCAGCCGCCACGCTCACTTTTTAAACAAAACTTTTGTCTCATGTCCATTAATACCATGTGGAAGCAAAAAAGTGAATAACACCTCCTCAAAATGCTTCATCTATTTAATAAGAAGAACGCCCCATTGATATTACCTATCCCTTCGATTTAGAATAAATACGCCTGTTGATTGAAAATAAAAAGGATTTAGACATACTCATGGACTCCCTGAACAAACTTTTTAGTTTGGAAGATAAAACAGCTGTGGTCACCGGGGCCGCTGGTATTTTAGGAAAAGAATTTTGCAATGCGCTATGTAGCTACGGTGCAAAAGTTATTTGTTTAGACTTGCATAATGACCCGTTAAGTGAAATGACACACGAGCTCAATGAGACCTATGGAGAAAATTCAGCCCATTGCTTTACCTGTGACGTTTCTAATCCAATGTCTGTTGCCAGCACCGTAGACAGCATAATCAACCAACACCATAATGTTGATATATTACTAAACAATGCCGCCACTAAAACGCAATCTTTAACCGCTTTTTTTACACCTTTTCAAGATTATGACTTAAAGACTTGGAATGAAGTCATGGCTGTTAATCTTGATGGTATGTTTCTAATGGCTCAAGCGATTGGAAAACATATGGTTGAGGCAAAGACGGGAACTATTATACAAACGGCCTCGATTTATAGCCTCTTAGGACCAGACCAACGTATTTATGAAGGCTCATCTTATTTAAATAAAGAGATTAATACCCCTGCTGTATATACTGCATCAAAGGCCGGTGTTATAGGGCTAACCAAACATTTAGCAACTCTTTGGGGAAGAGAAAACGTACGCATTAATGCCTTATGCCCTGGAGGCGTTTTCAGTGGCCAGAATACAACCTTTCAAGAGCAATATACAAATCGTATACCGATGGGCCGTATGGCTTCCATAGAAGATATTGTAGGGCCGATGTTATTTTTGGCAAGCCCAGCTTCTAAATATATGACAGGCCAAGTACTATTTGCAGATGGTGGATTATCAGCCTGGTAATTGGATTTTTAATTTCATCTGATGAGAATGGTAGAAAGACAACCAATTGTTATTTAATTAAGATCATGTAACATGACTTTATTAGAAACTAAAAAATAATAATGCGACCGCTTTAATGGCCAAACCTGTTGTTTTAATTTTTATAGAATACTATCTTCCAGGATACAAAAATGGTGGCCCCATACGCACCATTTCTAATATTGTTGAACGTTTAGGCGATGATTTTAAATTTAAAATCATCACAAGAGATCGGGATTCAGGGGAGAAAACTCCCTACTCATCAATTATAGAAGGCCAATGGCAGCCCGTTGGTAAAGCACAAGTACTGTATCTGTCTCCCAAAGCATCTCGGATTATTGCTCTGCATAAATTAATCAATAATACTCATTTTGACATACTCTATTTAAATAGCTTTTTCGACTTAACTTTTACGATCAAACCACTGATCATTCGTTTTCTATCTCGAATCATTTCAAAACCCATTATTCTTGCACCAAGAGGTGAATTTTCACCAGGGGCACTTAATTTAAAAAAAATCAAGAAAACAGCTTATATCGCGTTTGTCAGCCGACTGAAACTCTACAAAAACATCATATGGCATGCATCCTCTGAACAAGAAAAAATTGATATTAAAAATCAGGCCTTCATCACAACTAAGAACATTCACATAGCCCTCAACCTACCCGCCTCCTCGAGCATTCAAACTTCACATGCAGTAAAAGATCAGCTTCCTGCTGCTCAATCACTGAAAATTTTATTTCTTGCTCGCATCTCCCCCATGAAAAATCTTGATTACGCTTTAAATGTACTTATGAAAGTCAACGCTCAAATTATATTTGATATTTATGGGCCTTTAACCGACCCAAAATATTGGAAAAAATGCCAGTCATTAATTGCTTCAATGCCTGAAAACATCACAGTGAATTATTGCGGAAGTGTGGCGCATGAACTAACTGCTTCTATTTTCCAACAATATAACTTGTTTTTCTTACCCACACGTGGTGAAAATTACGGTCATGTCATTGCAGAATCACTATCTGAGGGAACGCCTGTTTTAATTAGCGATAGAACACCATGGCATGCTTTAGAAGAAGATTTACTCGGATGGTCGTTCCCTCTCGAAAATAATACTGCATTTGTTCAGTGCATAGAGCAAGTTAGTGCCCAATTTCAGCGGAAAGCATTAACTCCCCGCGCTCATATTCAGACGACCACGTTAAAAACGCTACAAAAAACTGAACTCGTTGAAGCAACGCGACAACTCTTCTTAACTTCGTTGATTTAGGTACAATATGACTTATACAGCAGATTTCATCATAATAGGCGCTGGCATTTTAGGTTTGAGCCTTGCGCGCGAGCTGAAAATAACCCATCCAGATACGCGCGTTATTATTTTAGAAAAAGAAAATCAAATTGGCCTTCATGCCAGTGGCCGAAACAGCGGTGTGTTGCATTCAGGCATTTATTATCCCGAGGGCAGCTTAAAAGCCAAGCTTTGCCTTGAAGGCAATCGTCAATTGGCTGCTTATTGTGATGCGCATCATTTGCCTATTTCTCGAATAGGTAAAGTTATTTTACCGACAAAAACAACCGATGATTCAACCCTTCAAACCTTATATCAACGCGCGACACATAATGGTGCCAAGGTAAAATTAATAGATGAAGCTGAATTAAGAGAAATTGAACCTGCAGCACACACCGCGACCGGACGTGCTTTATTTTGCCCTGAAACGGCTGTTGTTGATTCCAAAGCCATTCTGAATCACTTGCATCAATCATTGCTCCAACAACAAGTGTCTTTTTACTTCAATAGCCGTTGCTCACACATTAATCCCCAGTCAAAAACACTTAAAGCAGGAAATAAAATTTTTTCTTACGGACATTTATTTAATACAGCAGGGCTCTACGCCGATGTCGTTGCAAAAGCATGTGGCATGAAAGAACGCTTTACCATGATTCCATTTAAAGGCTCATATTTTGAATTATCTAATACATCTTCCATTCAAATTAATCATTTGATTTATCCCGTTCCTGATATGAATGTTCCCTTTTTAGGTATACATTTTACAAAAAACACAAATAATCGCGTATATGTCGGACCTTCGGCTATACCCGCTTTTGGCCGAGAAAACTATCATGGGCTTGAAGGCGCACGCTTAAAAGAATCGCTTGCTACCTTTACAACGCTTGGCCGTCAATACTACTCAAATCAACAAGGGTTTCGGACCTATACACACCGAGAAGTGTCACGATTCATCCCGAAAAACTTTGTCGCAGCTGCTCAAGCCTTAGTTCCTCAACTAACATTTTCAGATTTAAAAAAGAGCGCGAAAGTAGGTATAAGAGCCCAGCTATTTGACCAAAAGAAGCGTGAATTAGTGATGGATTTTCTAATTAAGAGCAGTCAAAATGAAACCCATGTTTTAAATGCCGTCTCGCCAGGATTCACCAGTGCGCTTAGCTTTTCTCAATATATTGTTCAGTCTTTCTCAAAAACACTCGCTTCGGTTTGACTCAGAACAAACCATCTTGAAGGAATAGCTTCCCAGTAGGGTATTTTTTTGTTACGATAGGCAAACCTCTGAACAGGAGTTCCAGGTCATGTATCGCTTTACTGTTGCAGAATTATTTAAACAAGCAGAACCTGTTTTAAATACTTTTGAAATAAAAAATGCCTTTAAAAACCAACCTGACGTTTCTTATTCTGTGCATCAACAAGATGAAATTAAAAAAAACATCAACAGCACCGGTGGTATACCCTATACACTAAAAGATGGACTGCTTTGCTTAGGCGTCAATGACAAAACAGCACAAGCAACCGGAGACATCTTTTTTAATCCAAATACACCCAACACACTACAAGTGAGTGGCTTAAGCAATTATACGAAAAACGCACACCACTCCCTGCTTGTTTTCCCAATCATCAAAAAACACCTGCCACTCAACGACAAGGTATCATTTATACAAGCGCCCGCCAGCACCCTGGAAATACCAGAAACCGAGCTCTTCGCATTTATAAAAAAATTAAACCCAGAAATGATTCAATCACTGCTCTCAATCAACAGCCCGCTTGTAACGCAGGAGCTCACTGATGAGGATGATTTAGATGGGGATGTTTGCTTTCTCGAAAATTCGCCGTGGCGAAAAGGCAGCTCGGCATCACCTCACGGCTTATTTGGACAACGCCAAAATAAAGCACGCGCGAACGCCCCACATGCGACACAAGAGCCGTCAAACGCTATCGCTACAATAGAACTATAAACTCAGCCTGCAGCAGCAAAACCCTGCGTACCTGCTTTTCGTCTTGCGTCTATCCATGACCAAACCAATGGCGGTATGGCCATGATGATAAGCCCGATAATAAGCGTTGATTCGTAACGCACAATGCCCCCCACATCAATCCCTTCTGGTGGCATAAAGCTAACAGCCAACGTTGTTAAAACCCCAACTAAACCAAGCCCCGACACAAACAAAAGCCCAGGCATACCACCTGGCACACGAAATGAACGCGCTTGATTCGGCGCTTTAACACGCAACTTAATCACCGCTAAAAACATGAGTAAATACATCAGCATGTAGAGCTGTGCCGCAAGGGCTGTCAGCAACCAATAGGAGCCATTCACACTGGGCATAAATAAAAACAATGTAGACAACAAGGTCACTAAAATAGCCTGTCCCATCAGCAGCACAACCGGTGCGCCTGTTTTATTTTCGCGCTGAAAAAATAACGGCAGGTTTCCATCTTTCGCGGCAACAAGCAGTCCTTTTGTCGGAGCAATAATCCAATTACTCACGCCACCTAAACCACCCATCACCAGCATAACCGCCATGACAGGCATCAGCCACAGCAAATGATATTGAGCAAAAAATGCATCAAACGCCTGCATAATCCCTGCAACCAAGTTAATCTCTGAGTGCGGCAAAACCACTGCAATAGCAAGAGAGCCTAAAACAAGCGTACTTAAAATAATACCAACCGAATATGCCAGTGCTTTAGGGAAAGCTTGCTGTGGGTTGTCCACATCATTTGCATGCACCGTTGCAATTTCAATCCCGCAAAACGACAGCATAATAGCCGTGAGTGAGACCCACATCTCATGATCGTGCCAATGAGGTAAAATGCTTTGTAAATCAAATTGAATTTGAACGGGATGCCCACCAGAAACCCACAAAGCACCTAAGCCAATAATAAAGCCCATAGGCAAAATAAGACCTGAAAGAGCGCATATATTGCTAAACAACGCCGATGAATGCATACCGCGCAAATTAATCAGCGTAACACCCCAGAAAGAGGCCACCACAACAGCCCATAAAAAATAGGGGTTGGAGGCAAGTTCTGGATTAATTAAATACCCCACTGTGCCTGCTACAAACGACAAAATGGTTGGATACCAAATGACATTTTCAATCCACTGTAACCAAATGGCCAAAAATCCCATGCGCTGTCCAAAAGCTTCTTTAACCCACACATAAATGCCCCCTTGTTTAGGCCATCCTGAAGCAAGTTCTGCCGACACCAAAGCCGTTGGCACCAAAAAACACAATGCACCCAAAATAAAAAAGGCAATAAGCTGACTTCCAAACAACGCTGTTGCTGGTAGATTGCGTATACTATCCACCGAGCCCACCGTAATCATGGTCAGGCTAAATATCGTCAGCGCATGTTTTTTCTGTTTCATCATGTTCCTTTCAAATTAAACGCTGCATCATACAACGAATCAAATGGCAATCATACCATAAACAAGGAACACCTGTATATATTTTGAGCTTATTTTTCACTTAAAAGTTAACCACCCCATGCTTTAAATACCCAAACAGTTACATCTTAACAACCCCACACTAAGTTACAGTAAGTGTAACCTTGTGTGGCATTAAATCTCAGATGCACAGCACACTAAATATCTCAAACATCCGGGAACGGGTGACGCGAAAGGAGGGCTCCCGCTCGCGCGCAACGTGTGAGCACGGCGGGAAACCTGTAGCAACAGGACCCGCTCATCACGGCCTTAATAATCCACCATCTAAAATATTATATATTGGGCTCACCGTCATTTGACTACCCAGCACACCACGCATAACACCTGCAACCTCATCAGAAAACAACGCATCCAAATCTTGTATATTCCGTACAGCCACTTCCCCAGCAAGATTCGCACTTGTCGAAATAATGGGTCCATTTTCACACAAAGCACGCGCTACCGGATGCGCCGTCATCCGTATAGCAACTCCTTCATGCGCCCCTGTTATCCAATCAGGCACTGTATTTGCTTTTGGGAAAACGTATGTCACAGGCCCAGGCCAAGTTTTTTTCAGCACTTCAAAACGTGCTTCAGGCACTTTGTTTTTATCAATTAAAGGCCACAGCTGTTCCCAATCGGCAATTAATACAATTAAACCTTTTTCTTTAGGACGCTTTTTTAAGTTTAAAATACGTAAAACAGCTTGCTGATTAAATGCATCACACCCCAAGCCGTATACCGCCTCAGTTGGATATGCAATCACTTCGCCTGCATCAAGCAATGCACAGGCTTGCTTGATGTGCTTAATTAACTGCATGGCTGTCCGCTTCTAATAAAATTAACTCTCGCATTTTCGCACACACATCATGTAATACAAAAATATTATGAATACTCGCAAGCGCTGTAAACGCAGGTGCTTTTTGTTTAAATAAATCATGCATAAATGCTCTTGAGTAATGCGTGCAGGTATAACAAGCGCATCCCGGCATCACGGGAGACAAATCATCAGCAAAACATGCTTTTTTAATTTGAATGCGGGCCTGGGGATGCTCGCTTTCAAATGCAAACCAGGGGCCTTTTCGTACCAACTGACCACAGTACAATGCGCCATGCCGTGCGTTTCGCGTGGGCGCAACACAATCAAACATATCTACGCCTTCTCGCACCACATCAACCAAATCTTGTGGAGACATCCCCACCCCCATGGTATAGCGCGGTTTTTCTTCAGGGAGTAATTCATGCACCCAACGAATCACTTCAACCGTTTTTGCCATATCAAAGCCAATGGTTTCGCCCCCTAAGGCCACGCCATCCACCGGCATATTCGCAACATAGGCAGCACTTTCACGCCGAAGCTCAGGATAAATTCCGCCCTGAATAATCCCAAATAAAGCTTGCCGATAACCATAGGGCGTATTCGGGTTTGCCTCATGATACGCAACCGATTGCACCAACCAGCGATGGGTTCGCGCCATGATAAAAGCCACTTCCTCTTCGGTACAGCTATCGGGCGTGCACTGATCAAACGCCATAATAATATCCGCCCCAATGATTTTTTGGGTTTCAAGTGACATTTCAGGCGTCATATGAATGGTTTTATCCGAGCCTGGCAATACAAAATGTGCCCCTTCATCGTCGATATGACATAGTTTTTGGTTTTTAGATAAACTAAAGACTTGAAAACCACCACTGTCTGTCAACATAGGGCCATGCCATCCCATAAACCGATGCATACCACCTGCCGCCTTTATTACATCCATACCAGGCGCGCACAGCATATGGTAGGTATTGCCCCCCAAGATAATTTGGCTGCCTGCATCCCATAGCGCATCGGGCATCATGTTGTTCACCCCTGCACGCGTACCAACCGGCATGAAAACAGGCGTTATAAATTCACCATGAGGTGTTGTTACACGAAGAACCCGTGCATTTGTTTGTGCATGCTTTGCAATAATTTCTGTTTTAAACGCGTTCATTTCGAAAACATTTCACTCCCAAAAACACACTCACAATCCCTATCAAGCTAAAATAAATCAACGACCATGACGGCATAGAAAGCCCCATAAACGCCCACTCAATTTCGCCGCAACTGCTTTTTCCACCCCACACAAAAGCGTGCAACACTTCATGCCAGGGCAATTTATAAATCAGCTTTTCAATCCCAGGCAAACACATGCCGGTATCTAGCGGTGGTAATGATTGCAACCACAGTTGCCTTAATGCAAAAAAAGCCCCTGCCATGGCAAAAAATAATTGTATAATTGCGACCAAACACCTCTGAAACGGCTTCATAACCAAAAAGCCCACTAAAACACAGACAAAAATGAGCACCATCATGCCACGCTGCATTAAACATAAGGGGCAAGGCACAAGTGCTTCAATATATTGCAAATAAAATGACGCACACAAAACAAAGCTTGTGATTGCAAGAATACTTACTTCGCCCCAACGAAATCTATTTTTCATTAACTCCTCCTCATTTACATTTAAATGGTGTGGCGTACGGTAACGCGTGCATCTCATGGATTCGTAATAATTGATTATATTTAGCTACTCTATCCGTTCGGCACAAGGATCCTGTTTTAATTTGCCCCGCCCCGGTTGCCACAGCCAAATCAGCAATGAACGTATCTTCTGTTTCACCTGAACGATGTGATAATACACAACGATAACCATGTGCTTTTGCAAGCCGAATCGTCTCACGCGCTTCGGTTAATGTGCCAATTTGGTTTGGTTTAATTAAAACAGCATTCGCAACTGAGCCTTCAATACCTTTAAGTAATATCTCCGCATTTGTCACAAATAAATCATCTCCCACCAATTGAGTCACATCTCCTAGCGTATCCGTCATATATTTCCAGCCTTCCCAGTCCGCTTCATCTAACCCATCCTCAATACTAACAATCGGATAATGCGCCACAAGGGTTTCATAATAAGCAACAAGCTCTTGGCTGGTTAGTTTTAAATTTTCTGATTTTAAATCATAAACACCATCCGTACATAACTCAGACGCTGCCACATCCAGCGCAAAAACAATGTCTTCTTTCAGCTTATAGCCTGCTTGCTCAACGGCTTCAGAAAGCAAATCAAGCGCTTCGCGGTTAGACCGCAAGTTCGGCGCAAACCCCCCTTCATCACCCACAGAGGTTCCTAGGCCTTTCGCTCTTAAGACCGATTTTAATACTTGAAAAATTTCAGCACCCATTTGTATCGCCATTGGGAAATCTTTGGCGCCCACGGGCATAATCATAAACTCTTGAATATCTACATTATTATCTGCATGTGCCCCACCATTTAAAACATTCATCATCGGCACAGGCAAGGTCATGGCTTCTGCTTGATTCAACGCTTCAAATAAGGGTTTATTTTGTGATAAAGCCGATGCACGAGCAGAAGCCAGTGAAACCGCCAAAATTGCATTGGCACCCAAGCCCGATTTATTCTCGGTTCCATCCAGCTCACACAAACGAGCATCTAAGGCGGCTTGGTCTTCAACCGACATTTGCTGCAATGCATGCTGAATGTCTTGATTAATATGCGCCACTGCTTTTAAAACCCCTTTGCCTCCAAAGCGGGCTTTATCGCCATCTCGAAGCTCATGAGCTTCAAGTTGCCCTGTGGATGCACCTGAGGGCACACTTGCACGCCCCATTACCCCATTATCTAATAACACATCAGCTTCAACCGTTGGGTTTCCCCTGGAGTCTATAATTTCACGGCCTTTAATACTTACAATTCGCATGGTTTATCCTTGTTGTTCCATCTGATTCGCTAACATATCGCCAAGGGCTGCTCCCAATCGAATGCTCATTCCGGCTTTTAATTCTGGCGTCCAGGCAACCTCACGCTCAAACAACAAAATCACAGTGGATCCCAGCTTAAAATACCCTAATTCATCGGCTTTTTTCAGTGCTTTTGCATCATCTGACCACTGCGCCACTTCATCTTGATATGATTTAATACGCCCAGGCCTTGGCAAGTCGCCCTGCCAACACGTACCAATTGCACCTACAATTGTCGCGCCTACAAACACAACGGCCATAGGCCCCAATTCAGTCTCAAACGAAAGTACTAGACGCTCATTTCGCGCAAAAAGTTTCGGGATATGTCGTGTTGTTGCTGGCTGCACTGAAAACAAGGTGCCGGGCACATGAGTCATGTCTTCGAGTGAACCTGCACAGGGCATATGCACCCGATGGTAATCTTTAGGTGATAAATAAAGGGT